>DCDB01000148.1:0-11087 GCA_002316215.1 Lachnospiraceae bacterium UBA1066
ACCCTGAAGAAAATATGCCATGGAATTCCTGCGGCGAAAGCACTGAAGAAAATACGCCATGGAATTCCTGCGACGGAACTTTCTATGTTTGAATGAACAGAAAAAGGGGCTGCCTCCCGGCAGCCCCTTCCCAAATCAAATCTTATTCACTTAAAGTTTAGTCATAAAGGTTCGGTGCGATCTGTGCATCATTCATGTTCGTGCTGTCGTACCAATAGCCATCCATCGGCATATCTTTGACTGTGTCGCCGTTAGCAGCAACGGTCAGAGCATAGATGCTGTAGTAGCCCATCAGAAGCGGAGACTGTGTGATAGCGCCTGCCATCGTTCCGTCGGAAATCGCGCCTTTGATCGTGGAGCCTGCATCGAAGCCGATTGCGATAACGCCTGTGTCTTTGTTCAGAGTGCCGAGGTTGTCGTTTGCAGAAAGAACGCCTTCAGCAGAAGTCTGGTTGGAACCGAAGATACCGATTGTATCGGATTTGCTCATGATCTTGGAAGCTTCTGTAGAGCAAAGGTCAACGGTTGTCTGAGCCGGAACAGCAACTTCAAGAACGACGTTGGCATCTGCTTCTTTGCCATTAGCACCTTCAGCTGCGTTTACATAGAATTCATTGCCTGTTACAGCGATTGTCTTGCCGTCAGCGACAACAAGCTTAATCATTTCATTGATGAAGCCAAGACCGCGCTGCTGGATATTAAGAGCGGTTGCATCCTGGTTAACTTCACCGATACGGACCTGAGAAGTAGCTGACGTAATCTTGTCTTTCAGGAGCTCATGCATCTTATCCGCTGCAAGTGCGCCTGCTTTGCTGTTATCCGTTGCAACTGTGGAAACAACCGAGCCGTCCGGAGCATCTGCAACACCTGTATCGAAGCAGACAACCGGAATACCGGCTGCCTTTGCGCTCTTAAGAGAATCAAGGACAGACGTTGTATCGCATGCCGCAAGACCGATACCATTAGGCTTGCTGGAAATAGCGCTGTTCAGCATATTGACCTGATCGGCGATATCAGACTCACTGTTCGGGCCCTGAGCCGTATAGGTAACACCGAGTTCAGCCTTTGCCTGATCCATTCCTTTAATAGCTGCCTGCCAGTAGGTTGACTGGAAGCTCTTTACGATCATGGTGAAGTTGTAAGCTGACTTAGCCTTAACTCCTTCAAATTCCGTTCCCTTCAGAAGATCCGTACCGGATCCTGAAGAAGACGCTGTTGCTGTAGAAGCCGCTTTGGAAGTCGTAGCTGTGGAGGCTGCTTTTGATGTCGTAGCCGTGGAAGCCGCCGTTGAAGTTGTGGCCTTAGAAGCAGCCGTCGATGTCGTAGCCGTTGATGTAGCAGATGCGCCGCCGCAACCGGCAAGCATTGTGCAAACCATAGCCGCACTTACGATTGTTGCTAAAATCCTCTTTTTCATTTCGTTCCTCCTTATTAGTTATGATATAAATTAAGGTCTTAGCTCTCTACTAAGCCTTTATCATACATTAATGGTAACTGCATCCTTTTTATTTGTGTTATGCCGCCGCTGTAACTGCACGGCGTTTCTTAACGATATCAATCATAACCGCACCAATCAGAATGAGACCTGTGATAACCTGCTGCCAGTTTGCCTGGAGCCCGATGAACGGAAGGCCTACCTTCAGAAGGCAGATAACGTAGACGCCGAAGAAAGTTCCTTCAATTGACCCTGAACCGCCTGTAGCGGATACGCCGCCGACGATTGCGCCTCCGATAGCGTCCAGTTCCATGCCGGCGCCGGTTCCGGGCTGTATGGTCGGGATTGCAGACGCATACGGGATCGCTGCAAGTCCTGCGAAAAGTCCGCAGATGACATACGCCATGATGTGGTAGAACTTCACGTTAATACCGGAAAGAAGAGTCGCCTCTTTATTACTGCCGATTGCGATTGTGTAACGTCCGAACTTTGTGTGCTTTAATACAAATGCCATGATAACGACCAGAAGAATCATCCATAAGAAACCGATCGGAATCTTTGTATTGCCGGCCATAGTAATCTTGAAAATACTGTGGAACCATCCGCCCGGCTGTTTTGCCGTCGGCCACGGAATAGCATTCTTGAAGGAAAGCAGTGAGCCGAGGCCCCGCGTAATCATGCAAGTGCAGAGTGTAGCCAGGAAAGGCGGCAGATTCATGATGGCGACCAAAACTCCGTTCAAAAGACCGATCACGCAGCCGAACAGAATAGCTACAATCATGCCGACCCATACCGGAAGACCTACATTATGGACCAGATATCCTCCGACCAGTGCGTAGCAGACCATACCTGTGCCGATGGAAAGATCAACGCCTCCTGTAATCAGAGGGAATGACACGCCGATTGCCATCAAAACATAATAGTATGAATAGTCCAGCAGCGTTACCATTGTCGTATATTTTCTGAAATCCACACTCGCTGCAAAGAAGAATATATAAAGGGCAATGACAACCAGGATAACGATGTATTTCTGATTGCTGAGCACCCCTAAAGCCGATTTTTTCTTAGTCATGTCCCCATCCCTCCTAATTAATGTTCCGTGTTGCCTTATCCATGATCAATTCCTGCGTCGCTTCTTCGATTTTGACTTCGCCGGTCTTCTGGCCTTCGCACATGATCACGATACGGTCGCTCATTCTGAGGATTTCCTGCATTTCGGATGAGATCATGATAATTGACTTTCCCTGTGACGCCAGCTGGTTCATCAATTTGTATATCTCGTTCTTCGCTCCGACGTCAATGCCTCGTGTCGGCTCATCGAAAATCAGGATATCGCAGTTCTTGACGAGCCATTTTGCAATAACTACTTTCTGCTGATTTCCTCCGGAAAGATTTACGACCAGCTGATCCGCCGACGGCGTCTTCGTTGCCAGCTCCTCAATATATTTCTCGGCTGCCTTCTTCTCCTTGCCTTTATTGATGAAGATACCGTTCATATATTCCTCGAGGCAGGCCATCGTGGAATTCTCGGTAATCGATTTCTGGACAACGATTCCGTAGCGTTTCCTGTCCTCCGAAAGGTAGCCGATTCCATGCCTGACTGCATCCTCCGGCGTTTTGATGTCCGCCTTCTTGCCATTGATATAGATATCGCCGCTCTGTTTCGGATCGGCTCCGAAGATCGCCCTTGCCGTCTCGGTACGTCCGGCACCCATAAGCCCTGAAAATCCGAGGATTTCGCCTTTGTGAAGCTCAAAACTGACATTCTTAACCATCTTTCCGGCATTTAAGTGTTCCACTTTAAGGACAACAGGTGCGCCCGGCGCCACCATGCTCTTTTCCTTCGGCGGTTCATAAATGACACGGCCGACCATCATCTTGACGATATCGTCTTTTGTACTGTCTTTCGTAATCAGCGTTCCGACGTAAGTTCCGTCCCGCATGACCGTAACACGGTCTGTAATGACTTTAATTTCATCCATGCGGTGGGAAATGTAAATAATTCCCAGATTCTGCGCGCGAAGATCGCGGATAATCGTAAACAGATCCTGTATTTCTTTCTCTGTCAGTGCCGCGGACGGTTCATCGAAAATGATGACCTTGCAGTTATGGGAAATAGCCTTGGCAATTTCGCACATCTGCTGTTTGCCGACCGTAAGGCTGCTCATTTTTTCCGTCGGATTAATCTCGATGTGGAGACGGTCGAAAAGCTT
Organism: Lachnospiraceae bacterium UBA1066; assembly: GCA_002316215.1. Classification (GTDB taxonomy): domain Bacteria; phylum Bacillota; class Clostridia; order Lachnospirales; family Lachnospiraceae; genus Chordicoccus. Next base: position 3,649 of record DCDB01000148.1, read on the forward strand.
TTTGGACTCATCAATCATCTTCTTATCGTCAATCTTTATCCCGTTCGTAAATTCGCGGCCGATAAAAATATTCTGGGCGACTGTCAGATCGCCGACCATATTCAATTCCTGATGCACAATGACAATTCCTGCATCCTGCGCTTCTCTTGTTGTATGGAATTCTACTTCTTTTCCTTCATATATAATCTTTCCGGAATCCTTTTTGTAAATGCCGGTCAGAACCTTCATCAGAGTCGATTTTCCGGCCCCGTTTTCACCCATCAGCGCATGGACTTCGCCGCGATTCAGATTGAAATGAACGTGATCAAGTGCGTGCACACCGGGGAAAGATTTGTCGATTTCTTCCATTCTTAAGATTTCTTCACCCATTCTATTCTCTAACCTCCCAGTTTCCTTATCCGGAAATGCAATTCATTATCAGTTCTTCCTGCGTCTTGCCACGACATCGGCGTAAACAGCAACAATAACGATAACACCTGTAATAATCAGCTGAATGTCTTTCGTCATCCCGGTTGCCAAGATACCTTCCTGCAGAAGCGATATAATGATAACACCGATCACTGTACCGCTTATGGAAGCGAGGCCTCCGGCCATTGACGTGCCGCCCATGACGCAGCCGGCGATTGCTTCATTGTTGTACTGATCGCCGTAGTTCGGCTGCACTGTTGTATAGGTCGCGACGAAGAAAATAGCCGCAATGCCAACCAGGATTCCGCAGATAACATAGGCAAGCATTTCCCACTTCTTTGTATTGACACCGGAAAGGCGGACGGCTTCTCTGTTACTGCCGAGGCAGAGGATGTAGCGGCCGACTTTCGTATTATTAAGAAGCATCGCACAGATGACAGCCACAGCAAGGAAGATAATAAGACCGACCGGAAAACCGTTCGCTGTCGCAAGGTTTCGGAACCATCCGCCTGCTTCTTCCACTCTCGGCCAGCTGACCGACTGCGTCTTTGTGAAAAGAGAAGCGACGCCTTTGGCGATGTTCATGGAAGCCATGGATACGATGAACGGCGGTACCGACCAGTAGGCTACCAGGTAGCCGTTGAACATACCGAACAGGAGGCCTACCAGAATGCAGATGATCAGTGCAACGGCCATCGGCACTTTGTAAGTGCCGAAGCAGTAGCCTGCAATCAGGGCGCAGCAGAACATAACCGGGCCGATAGAGAAATCGATTCCGCCTGTTGCGATAACGAATGTAACCGCCAGTGAAAGGAAGCCCAGGAAATAAACGTAATTCAGGGTTCCCATGAGATGGGCGCTGCCTGCAAATCCCTTAATAGCTACGCAAAAAATGACATACATCAGAATCAGGACGCCGGCAAGGACGACACGGTTGAAGCCGACCTTTTTTACAAAAACATTGTTCTTAAACTTTTCCACTTGTATTCCCTCCATTATGCCAGAGTAAACAGCCTAAGAGAAAAAAAAAGATTATTCGATTTCCTCTTCAACTATGAACATTATATGTCCAAGCTGTGAACTGGAAAATCGAATAATCTCTGATAAATAGTCAAATTTTTGTTCTTGCAGTTAATTTTTATTTCCCGTAAACGGAAACAGAAGTTTCTGGTTCTCCTCGCTGTAAAGATTCTCCGGAGTGACCAGTTCCGATCCGGATTCCAGATTTTTCTCCACTTTTTCTCCGCGCAGGTGCATCCAGGTCTGCTGAACGCCGAGATACCCCATATTGTAAGGCTTCTGGATAACGATCCCGCTGAAAATGCCGTCTTCCATCAGACGTATTTCATTGAGCGAGCTGTCAAAACCGACTGCATTTATTTTTGAGGTCAGGTTCAGATTCTTTATGGCATTTGCTGCGCCGACGGCGGAAGGTTCATTGAGGCCGATAATCATGTCAAGGTCGGGGTATTTAAAAATCAGCTCCTTTGTAAGCTCATACGCCCTTTCTTCGGAAGAACCGCTGTAAATCGTTTCCTTAATGCAGCCTGCCTTGTCACCGAGTCCTTCCCGTACGCCTGTTTCACGGTCCATAGCTGTGGAAGAACCCTTTACATGCTCAATAAGAGCAACCTTAGAGTCCTGCGTCAGATAGCCGGCCGCAAATTCACCCAGCTGACGGCCTGCCGCAATATTATCCGTCGCTACAGACAGATCCTGGATATCTTCATTGACGACGGAATCAACAAGTGTCAGACAGATGCCGGCGTCCTTCACCTTCTTCAGCACTTCCGTGCTTTCTGTATAACTGCAGGGCGCCACAATAATAGCATCCGGTTTCTCGGCAATAGCTTTTTCAATCAGCTCATTCTGGCTCTGCCAGTCCTCCTCGCTCGGTCCGGCCTCGATCTCTAACTCTACATTGCCCTCTTTTGCCCCCATATTGGCTCCTTCGATGACGGAAACCCAGAAGTCGTTGTTTTCATCGATAATTTTTGGAATAAAAACCATATGGTAAACTTTATCATTTTTTGCGCTGGCTGAGAGCGCCAGCAGAACCGCAGCAGACGAGACCGCCAGGATAACAAAGAAGATCCACCGCTTACCGCTTCTTTTTTTCATGGCGTTCCTCCCTGTACCGGGGAATTGTCCGGCAGTCCGGATTTATTCTGTACCGGGAAATTACCCTTCTCTTCGGAATCAGGAGGCAGGCCGCTGCCGTCGTCCGCCTTTTCCATCGGAATCGTCACGCACGCCGTCGTTCCCTCGCCCGGGCTGCTTTCGTAGGCTATGCCGTATTCTTCCCCGTAATAAAGATGCAGGCGGCGCTGGACATTGTAGATACCGACTCCGTTCTTTGATCGGTTTACCTTATGGTGTTCAAAAATATGCAGCAGCGTATCTTCATCCATTCCCACGCCGTCGTCGCGGATAATAATCTTTGCGCAATCACCGTCCCTGAAAGCATGGACGGTAAGATTTCCCTTTGAACCTTTTTCCTTCAGGCCGTGGTTGATGGCATTCTCTATAATCGGCTGCAGGACCATTTTAACAATCATGACATTTCCTACATCACTTTCCATCTTCACTTCATAATCAAGCTTATCCTGAAAACGGTACTTCTGGATCAGAAGATAGCTCCTGCAGTAGTCGATTTCCTGGCTCAGCATGATTTCTTCATCTTCCACATTGATTCCCTGGCGGAACAGGCGGGAAAGAGCCGCTGTCATCTGCACAACCTCTTCATTTTTTCCGGCTTCTGCCATCCAGATGATAGAATCCAGTGTATTATAGAGAAAATGCGGATTGATCTGGGACTGGAGAGCGCGCAGTTCACTCTTCCGCTTCTCTTCCAGTTCCTTCTTATTTTCAGCTACCAGCTCGTCAATTCTTGCTGTCATGCTGTTGAAACCTTCTGACAGCTGACTCACCTCATTGCTTCCGGCAACCGGAACCATAGCCTTCTTAAACTCACCTTTTTCGGCCTGCTTCATAGACTTAAGGAGATTAAAAATCGGCATGGTAATTCCTCTGGAAATATAATCAGCCGCGAAAAACGCCAGCAGCAGGATGCCGATGGCGAGGCCTATATAAAGTAACAGCGTCTGCTCATCATATTTTGTAAGCTCAGAAGTATAAGATACGCCGACCGTCGTCCATCCGGTCTGAGAGGATGAAGATTTCGTATAAAGCCTCATGTCATTGCCGGTACCGATCATCATGCTGCTGCTCCCGGAATTCAGCACATCGTCCGTATGCTCACTCTTCAGGCCGCCGTAAATAAGCTGCTGCTGAGGATGATAGATCAGGTTTCCTGAACTGTCGATGATATAGACGTAGCCTTTATTTCCGATTTGATTGTTGTTACAGAGATTGCTGATGACCGAATAGTTAAGATCGATAAAGAAAATTCCGTGAATTTCATTCGTGCTCTTGTCAATAAGCGGCCGGCTCAGGGTAATCACCCACTGATAGGAACCGGAAATCGCATTCTGTACATGGGAATTGGAGATTGTGATACCGTCCGGGTTATTCATCGTGTTCTGAAACCATTCCTGCCTGGAAAGCTGCTTATAGCTGATCAGGTCATCCTGCCCGCTGTTAACAACACCCACATTCCTGTCTGACACGGCTGCAATATTTGAAATATCAGCGCGGGAATCCAAAACTGCCTGGAACTGGGTTACCAGGCGGGTATACTCTTTTGCCTTTGTCGCTCCATTTTCAGATGCATTAAAAAGCAGACCCTGCACATCCGAACTTTTAGAAACGATATCGGAAATATTTTTCATGTTGGATATGTAGGAATCAATATCAAAGTTAACCTGAGCCGTGATATTGTCCGAGTATGCCATCGCGTTGTCAATTGCCGTCGAAGAAGTATAATTCAGGGATATTGCGGCAAACCCGGCCATGGCAGCAATTACCAGGATCATAATGAAGACTATGATCGCCGAACTGATGCTTTTAAATTTATTTATCATATTGAACTGCCGCTTCTTCATACCTTATTCCCGCGTGTATAATCCGACGGTGATTTTCCTGTTGCCTTTTTAAACACAATACTGAAATAATGCGGATCAAGATATCCGACACGTTCCGAAATCTCATAGTTGCGCAGGTTCGTCGATGTAAGCAGCTCTTTTGCCTTTTCCACACGGATGCCCGTAAGCTTCTCCATAAAGGTCATCCCCGTGTATTCCTTAAAAAGCGAGCTGAAGTGGCTGGCACTGATCCCCAGATAGGAGCAGAGATCATTTAAGGAGAGTCCCGGCTCCTCATAGTGCTCGTTCAGGTAATCTGTCGCAAGGACGGCCTGTAGTTCGCCGTTCGTGGAAATAAGGCTGCGCAGCTTCTGAACGCATTCATAAGCATAAGAACGCAGCTGCGTCAGAGCTTCCTTAAGGTCCCGGCTTTTTGCAATCTGATCCAGCTGATCGTCATTTCCCTCAGTATTCCGCTCGCGGCCCGTGCCTTGCGCAAGCTTCAGCGTATCCGAAACGGTATGGTAAACCTTTTCCAGATAAAGACGGCAGCGGTTCTCGCTGATTTTCTTTTCCGCCATTTTCTTTTCGATTTCTTCAAATGCCACAGCGATCTTTTCATGGCTGAACGTTTTGATGGAGACCGAAAGGGCGGCAAGCTGCGGCGTAAGATCCAGTTCCCTGTCCAATCCGGCGGCTTCCCGGTCATAGTCAATAAAATATCCCGGACCCAGGACATACCGGTAATTCCTGCACACATCCGCACTTGTAAAAGACCGGTTGAGGCTGCGGACCGAATGCACCGTTTCTCCAAGACCTATAGAAACATCAAAATGCATGACATTTCCAACCGTTTCCTTGCATTTCCGGCACAGCTCCGCCGCTTTTTCTGAAAATCCTGCATTTTTCCTGCTCCCGAGCAGAAGAAGCGCCTGACGTTCCTCATTCGTAAACGCAATTCCGCTCTGTTCATTTTCCAGGATTTCAGAACAGATATTCGCGACGGCAAATGAAAACAGGGCATCGTTCGTCCTGTCCCCCGTCCCTTTCCCATGTTTGCTGTCATCTTCAATTGTAAGGACTGCAATCCGGTATTGCAGAAATTCAAACGTAAGTCCGGCCTTCCTTAGTTCCGTAAGAATGCCTTCCGCTTCGTCCGTACCTTTTACCAGCGCCGCAAGGTTTTTTGAAATGATGGCAGACTTGTTTTTGGTATAGGCAGAGTATGCTTCCGTCAGTTTGTCCAGACGGGCGTGCTCCTTCTCCATTGCGTCCAGCTTTCCATGCACTTTGATAAGGACATCGGTCAGTTCCTTTGCCGTCACCGGTTTCAGGATATATTCCATAACGCGGTATTGTATGGCTTTCTGGGCATATTCAAACTCGGAAAAGCCCGAAAAAATCACAATGGCCGTATCGGGGTATTTTGTAAAAAGGTATTTGGAAAGTTCCATGCCGTCGACATACGGCATGTTAATATCCGTGAGGACCAGATCGACCGGCTGCCTGTCGATAAATTCTATGGCCTGTCTGCCGTCTTCACAGTCGCCGACCATCTCAAAGCCCAGATCATTCCATTTAATTTTATCCCGGATAACGTTCCGGACAAGCGGCTCGTCATCCACAAGAAGTACTGTATACATAATATTTACCTCAAAAAGTCCCGGCTGTATCAGCCAGGACTAATTATATCACAGATCACCGCGTCAATAAAATGCATCATTAATTACATTCGCCTTTGCAAAACCTTTTTATACAGCTTTTCCCGCCGGCTTTCATGCACTTCTTCCTGCAGATGCATCTGTACGTAATTCCGGCGTTTACTTTACGATGGAACCTTCTTCATCCCAAAGGTCATGCCAATCCTTCGCTCCGTGCCACAGGAATACCTGGCCTTTGACAAGGCGGTTCCCGCATTCCAGACCGGAAATCCTTTCCATTTCTTCATCCGTCAGCGGATCCTCCGTAAAGGCCCGTAGGTTGCTCATGTATTCATTTTCATGAACAGAGAACGGAATCGGAATCTGGCCGTTTTTCTGCGCCCACTTAAGAGCGATGATCGCCGGATGGACACTGTGCGCTTTGGCGATTTCCTGCATCACCGGCGTCTTAAGATCCGCGACGTCTTCAGCGCACATATCGCGTTCCGGTCTCTGCGGCGAACCTAACGGCATAAAACCGACAGGCTGGATCTCGGCTTTCACAAGATAATCAAACAATTCCTTCTGCCGGAAGCAGACATGGCATTCAAGCTCACAGGCGGCAGGCTTTACGGAAAGCTTCGGAAGCACCGCCTCAAGCTTCGGGATCGTCATATTGGAAATGCCGATGTTCCGGACAAGCCCTTCTTTCTTAAGATCAGCAATCTGCTCATAGGTATCCACGAATTCATCTGCGGAAAACGGCCTGGAATCCGGATTGCGCGAATCCGCATCACAGAAAGGCGCATGGTAATTCGGGAACGGCCAGTGGATATAGTACATATCGACATAGTCGCATTTTAGATCGCTGATACTTTTCGTGCAGGCCTCGCGGACCTTCCTGTGCATGTCGTTCCAGACCTTTGTCATAATGAAAAGATCCTTCCTCGCAACGACGCCTTCATCAAATGCCTTCCGGAAGACTTCTCCGATTTCATCTTCATTTCCGTAGCATGCGGCACAGTCGAACATGCGGTAGCCGCCTCTTAAAGCTCCGCCGACGGCCGCTGAAACCTGTTCGGATGTAAAACGGTCCGATCCGAACGTGCCCATCCCGACGCATGGAATTTCTTCACCTGTATACAGCTTCTTTTTTGGAACCGCTGCCGGATCAATAAATTCTGACATTTCTCTTCCTCCTTGTTTTATTTTTCTTATATGATTTTCCTTTTAATACATTTTTGTTTTTATGTCACAATTCCACGTTTATTATTTACGTTTTCTGCTTACTGTTTTCCTGTTCTGTTTCCGGTTCGCGCTTTTCCTGCTTCTGTTTTTCCGTTTCCCGTTTCCCGTTTTTCGTTTCCCGTTTCCGTTTTCCGTTTCCCGATTGCCGTTTTCCGATTGC
>DCDB01000148.1:11201-12455 GCA_002316215.1 Lachnospiraceae bacterium UBA1066
GTTTTCCGATTGCCGTTTTCCGTTTTCAATTACCTGCTTACTGCATTTTTCCTTTATTCTTCGCTGCTGACCAGAATCTTGCCCTTGACAAATCCCGGTGTCTTGAACATCTCGAAAGCGTCCGCAATTTTCGAAAGCGGAACTTTTTTGAAAATGAAAGAATCATCAAATTTCAGCTGGCCCGTCTTGAAATAATGCGCAGCCAGACTCCACTCATGTCCCGGGAAAGGAGCGGAATAAGACATCCAGGAACCGGTGACGATCATTTCCTTACGGTTCAGGTTCTCCCATTCAGAGACAGAAAAGGTCAGGTCTTTTTTCGGCGTCCCGATGAAGCAGACCCGTGCTTTATTTGCCGCAAGCTGATAGGCCATCTTCATCGTAATGGTATTGCCGGCGGTCTCATAAACGTAGTCAAAGCCTCTTCCTCCGGTAATTTTCATTGCCTGCTCCATGAAATCCGGATCTTTTGTGTTGATGCCGGCCGTTGCTCCAAGCCTCATGCCGAGATCCAGCCGTTCTTTAACGATATCAAAAACGACAACTTTGGCTGCTCCGAAGATCTTTGCAAACTGCATGGTAAACATGCCGATCGTTCCTCCGCCTAAGATGGCAACCGTACCGCCGCCTTTATAGTCTGCGCGTTCCAGACCGTGCAGGGCAATCGTCGCAGGCTCGAAAAATGCACCCTGCTCAAAAGAGACCCCGTCTGCAAACGGAACCGCATTAAGCTCCGGAACTACGACATATTCCGCAAAAGAACCGAACTGTCGGGAACCGATGAAGCTGTAATGTTTGCAGAGAGAATAATTACCCTTCTGGCAGTCTTCACATTTCATGCAGGGAACCAGCGGAACACCTGCCACCCTCTGGCCAATCGCCGCACGTGTCACACCGTCCCCGACAGCCTCAACCATGCCCGAAAATTCATGTCCCAAGACGTTCGGAAAAAAGTGGCAGGCATCGCCGTTGACACGCGGCACATCCGACCCGCAGATTCCCGTATATTTTACCTTAATAAGAATCTCGCCCGCTTTTGGGACAGGTTTTTCTATCTCCTCGTAACGAATGTCATTCTTTGCATGTACTACTCCGGCTTTCACTTCTCAATCCCTCCTGATCATAAACCGCTTACCGGGCTCCCGCCTCTCTTCTGCCATTCCGGCCGTAACTTTTTAAGGCTCCCGGCCGTCTTTATCATTTCCGGCCGTAACTTTTTTCAGGCTTCCGTCCGTTTTTACGTGTCCGGCCGTA
>DCDB01000249.1 GCA_002316215.1 Lachnospiraceae bacterium UBA1066
ATGGAAAAGCAGATGAAGGCGGAACGCGAAAAGAGGCAGACAATCCTGGAGGCGAGTGCGCACAGGGAGTCGGTTGTCGCCCGTGCCGAAGGTGACAAGCAGGCGAAGATCCTGGCGGCGGAGGCTGAACGCGATTCCCAGATTGCTCTGGCTGAAGGACGTGCGAAATCCATCGAATTGGTTTACAATGCCGAAGCTGCCGGGCTGGAAGCTTTGAAAAATGCAAGAATCAACGATTCTGTCCTGAAGCTGAAAGGACTTGAAGCCCTGAAGGATGTTTCCGACGGCCGGGCAACGAAGATTTTCATGCCGACGGATCTTTCCGGAATCATTTCAACGCTTGGCGTCTTAAGCGAGGCCACGGGGCTTGGGGATGCCACGCCGATTGACCGAAGCCCGCGTCCGGCACCAGCGGCTGCTTTTGACCCGTGCTGCGAGAACGGCACAAAGTCCCCGGAAACGCAGGGGGATATTCTGACAGCGCAGCAGATCAGCAATGAAATTGCCGCCACCAGCCGGCGCGAAGAAACGCAATAAGCATTTACGATGAATTGAAGAAATGTCCGGTGACTGCCGACGGCCTTTTTATTGCCGTCCGCGGAAGCCGGACATTTTTTGAATATGGGCTGTTCATTTTTTATATCGGGCGGCTTTTGGGCGCACGGACATTTTCTTTCGGAACATTGGACATTTCTTTCTTGAAACACGGACGGCTTTTCAGAGCGCAGACAGGTTTTCTCTTGACAAAGGGAGGTGGCCGCGGTATATTATTTTTAAAAGCGAAACGTTTCGGATTACCGTCTGTCCGGTTAAAATGGAGGAAAAAAGATGTCGCTGGTAACAACAAAGGAAATAATGCTGATGGCGCAGGAAGACCATTATGCGGTCGGTGCATTTAACGCGGAAAACATGGAAATGGTTCAGGCAATCGCGGAGGCTGCCGAGGAACAGAATTCGCCGGTAATCATTCAGACTACGCCGGGGACGATTAAGTATGCAGGCCTCGATTATTATCTTGCAAATGTAAAGGCGGCGGCTGAGCGCGTCCATGTGCCTGTTGCCATGCATCTTGACCACGGCAGCAGTTTTGAGCTTGCCATGCAGGCGCTTCGCACGGGATATACATCCATTATGATTGACGGTTCGAAACTTTCATTTGAAGATAATATCGAGCTTACGAAAAGGGTCGTCGCTGCCTGCTCGGCATCCGGAATCCCCGTAGAAGCGGAGATCGGGACAATCGGCGGCAAAGAAGACGGGATGGCGGGGAAACCTGTCTATACAGAGCCGGAGGATGCAAAGAAGTTTGCGGAAAGCACGGGTGTCGATTCACTTGCGGTAGCAATCGGGACTTCGCATGGCGTGTATAAAGGAACGCCTCATCTTGCTGTGGAAAGGCTTTCTGAAATCCGTGCCGTTGTTTCTGTTCCGCTTGTTCTTCACGGGACGTCCGGCGTGCCGGACGATCAGGTGCGCGACTGTGTCAGCCGCGGCATCTGCAAAGTAAATTATGCAACGGATCTTAGAATTGCATTTACCGATGGCGTCAGATCTTTCCTTAAAGAGAATCCTGATGCTTTTGATCCGAAGAAGTACGGAGCGGTCGGACGGGAAAATGTAAAAGCCTATGTAAAACAGAAGATGGAAGTTGTCGGCAGTGTCGGCAAAGCCTGATCCTTAAGGAGCCGTTTAAGGAAGCATTTTATGCAGGCAGGAAAGGACAGGAGCATGAAAGAATATTTGCTCGGTATTGATATCGGAACATCTGCCTGCAAGATCGCAGTGTTCCGGCAGGACGGGACTGCTGTCGAAAAGGAAAACGGGAATTATGCCGTATACTATCCGAAGCGCGGATGGGCGGAGCAGGATCCGGATGAATGGTGGCAGGCCGTCGGAAATGCGATAAAAAGAATTTTTGAACGGGGGAAGGTACGTCCGGAGAATATCGCCGGCATCGGAATCGACGGACAGAGCTGGAGCGCTATTCCGATAGATCCGGAAGGAAATGTGCTGTCCAGGACACCGATCTGGTTTGACGTCCGTTCCCGGGATATCTGCCGCAGGCTGGAAGCGCGTATAGGGAAAGACAGGCTGTTTGACGTTGCGGGAAATCCTCTTTCCCCTTCTTATACAACAGCAAAAATTCTCTGGTATAAAGAGAATACACCGGAGGTCTATCAGCATACCGATAAAATCCTGCAGTCAAATTCCTTTATTGCCTACCGGCTGACCGGAAAGGCGTGCCAGGACTTAAGCCAGGGTTACGGGCTGCACTGCTTCGACATGCAGACCGGAAGCTGGGATTTTAAGATGGCTGCAGAAATCGGCATTCCGGAAAAGTTCCTTCCGGAAATTGTTGCCTGCAGTACCGTAATCGGAACGGTTACGAAGAAAGCTTCTGGAGAAACGGGACTTCTTGAAGGAACTCCAGTTGTACCGGGAGGTCTGGACGCAGCCTGCGGCACCCTGGGAGCAGGGGTCACGGAAGCCGGAATGACGCAGGAGCAGGGCGGACAGGCCGGCGGGATGAGTATCTGCATGGATGAACCGAAAGCGGATCCTTCTCTTATCCTGGGGTTCCATGTTGTTCCCGGAAAATGGCTGCTGCAGGGCGGAACAACCGGCGGCGGTGGCGTGATGCGCTGGCTTGAGCGGGAGCTGGGCGGTTATGAGCGGCTGAAGGAGAAAGAAACGGCAAAGAGTTCGCTCGTTCAGTTTAATGAGCTTGCAGCTGCGGTGAGGCCCGGCTCGGACGGGCTTATTTTCCTGCCTTATATGGCGGGAGAACGTTCGCCGATTTGGGATCCGGATGCCAGGGGCGTATATTTCGGGCTGGATTTTTCGAAAACAAAGGGGCATCTGATCCGTGCTGCGATGGAAGGTGTTGCTTTCGCTCTTAAGCACAATCTGGACACAGCCGAAAAAGCCGGGGCCTCTGTCGGAGAACTAAGGGCTATGGGAGGATCGGCAAATTCGGTCCTCTGGACCCAGATAAAATCCGATATCACGGGGAAGCCGATTGCCGTTCCTTTTTCGGATGCGGCAACGACTCTGGGAGCGGCGATACTTGCAGGCGTGGGTATAGGAATGTATCCGGACTGCACGGAAGCCGCCCGGCAGACAGTCCATGTGACGCGGCGGCATGAGCCGAATCCGGATCGTGATGCATTTTACAAAAAGAATTATGAAATTTACCTGGAGCTGTATCAGGATTTAAAAGGCCTCATGAAAAAGGCCGGAGAAAGACAGGATTGAAGTACAGACGGACAGAAAGCCTGAAAAAAGTTACGGCC
>DCDB01000151.1 GCA_002316215.1 Lachnospiraceae bacterium UBA1066
ATAAGCAGACGGCCAGGATATCTTTTTCTGAAAACATCTGCAGCTGCCCATCCGTTTATGAGGCGAACCATGGTTAAAAAAAGTTTCAGAATAGGTCTTGTTATCTGCGACGTCGAAGATGATTTCGCCAACCGGCTCTGCCGCGGCGCCATTGAAGCCGTAAACGAAACCGGCGATTCTCTTTTCATTTTTCCGACGGCACATCTCAAATGGGATCCGGAAATATCAGACCGCTCCGGCCGTACCGCTTTCGAATACCAGCGGAATATTCTGCTCAACTATGCCAAAAGAGATTCCCTTGACATGGTTCTTCTGACACTGGGGTCGATCGGCTACTTTTCATCAAAAGAAGAGAATATCCGGACCCTGAAAAAATTCAACCGGGAACATCTTATGCTGCTGACGTCAACGGAACCCGGCTATCCTTCCGCCATGTTCGATAACGCAAGCGGGCTTCGGGAAGGACTGCGTTATATGATTGAACAGCGCGGTCTTCGCCGTTTCGGAATGCTGACCTGGCGTCATTCCAATATGGATGCTGTCCAGCGTGAGAAGGTCTTTCTGGAAACGCTGGAAAAATATCACCTTCCTTACTCTCCTTCTTCCGTCGTCGAACAAAAAACACAGGAAAGCGGAAAAGAAGCTGCCAAAATCCTGATTAAGCAGAATCCGGGAATCGAGGCTGTCTTCTGCTTCAACGATGAAGCAGCCAAAGGCGCCTATGAAGCCTTTAAGGAAATGGGGATAGCCATCGGAAAGGACATTGCCGTTCTCGGATTTGACGACATTGCAGATGCCGCCGAAATGGAACCGCCGCTTGCGACCGTCCGCGCCGATGCCGTCCTGCTGGCAAAAAAGGCCCTGCTTAAGTGCCATGCCATCCTTTCCGGAGAAAGCGCTCCGGAAAGCTTCACTGTGGACACGCAGTTTGTTCTCCGTGAATCCGCAAGCGGCACAGCGGCGGTGCCTGAAACATCTCTTTTTTATATCAATAAGCTTCGTTCTGTCTTAAGTCACAAGAATGCCGCCCACATCATGGATCATAAAATGAATACCGTCAGCCGCGATATGCTGATGTTCCGGAACAGCAGCGAAAAAAACTATTCCAAACTCCTGAGCGCACTTGAAATCCGGGAAATAGGCGATTGTTTTTTATATCTCTACGAACAGCCGATCCTCCATAGAGAGGAGGATCCTTTTGCTCCCCCTCTTTATCTGTACCTTAAAACCTGCAAGATAAGCGATCAGATCCTGGAAGTGCCTGCCGGCCGCCAAAAAATGAAGATCGATGAAATCTACGCCAATCCATACTTCAGGGAAGCAGGAAAGACCTTCATTTTCATCGACCTTTATTCACGTGAACAGCAATATGGAATTTTTGTCTGCGAGATGCCTTATGACTATTTTCATTATGTCGAGCAGCTCAGCTACCAGATCAGCATTGCCGTCAAAATCATCGATCTTTTTAACCAAAGCGAATCCCTGCTGGCTGAAAAGGAAGCCATCCTGAAAAAGATCGAGCGGGAAAACCTGATTCTGGGCGACATTTCCAACAAAGATGAGCTGACCGGCATCCTGAACCGTCGGGGCTTTGTCATTGAAACCGAAAAGATGTTGGAAGCTCCCCAGTCACAGGGCAGGAAAGCGGGCATCTTCTACGCCGACCTCAATTATTTAAAAAAGATCAATGACTGCTTCGGCCACGCGGAAGGTGATTCCGCTATCCGCACCTGCGCCCGGATCCTGACGGATACCTTCGACGAAGATACCGTCGCAGGCAGAATCGGCGGAGACGAATTTGCCGTCTTTCTCCTGCTTCCTGAAGGAAAATCCGGGAAATCTTATATTGCAGATGTCAAACGCAGATTCCGGAACATGAAGGAAAACCGCTTCAGCAAGGCTTATAACCTGACTCTGTCCATGGGCGTCTGCGAATTTACGGTCACGCGTGAATCCCGCCTGAAAGATCTGATGGAAATTGCGGACGGCCTGCTCTATCAGGACAAATTAGGGAAGCCTCCTTTTTTCGGCCTTGAGAACGGTACACGCAGTACCATCGCACCATAAGGCGTAAGGGGAGAAGCGCCTCCGTAAACAACATCCAGCTTATTATAATCCACAGGCAGATAGGTTTCCTCGCCCGTAAAGTTCTGGAAAATGAGGTAATCCGCGTCCGCGCCGGTACGCGTCATCACCGAAAGACCTGCCGGGAGCTTAATTTTCCGGATACCGCCGACGGTGCGCGTGATCTTGTCAAAGAGATCATAATAAAACTCATCGTCGACATTGGCCGCAAGATAGTAAGCCCAGCCTTTTCCGAAGCGGTTTCTTGTAAGAACCGGCATTCCTTTATAAAAATCACTGCCGTAAACCGCGAGAACCTCAGCCCCGCAGGTCCTGACCAGCTCGCAAAGTTCCGTGCAGGTATAGCGTCCGGGAAGATCCGAAGTGAGTGAAGATACTTTATTTTCCTCCCAATCATTCAGCGCGTCGATTTCCGTACGCTCAATGCCGAAGACATCGGTGAGACCGTTGGGGACAGTCCCCGCGAAGCACTTGTCATTTTCGTCCGCAAGACCCGTGTGATACGTCGAAATAAAAATACCGCCGTTCTGCACAAAAGCCCGTATCTTATCCGCAAATCCCTCTTTCAGCATATAGAGCATCGGCGCAGACACCAGCTTGTAGCCGTCAAGTGAGGCGTCTTCATCCAGCACATCGACGTTGAGGCCCATAGAGCGCAGCGCCTTATAAGACTTGAGGACGGTCTCCTCATAATGCATTCCCTGGTTCCGCGGTCCGCGGCTTGCTGCGATCGCCCACTCATTTTCCATATCGTAAATGACAGCCGTACGGGAAACGACCTGCGTACCGGCCAGTTCCTTTATTTCTTCGAGGCCGGATCCGACCTCCGAGGCTTCACGGAAAACGCGTGTCTGATCGGAACCGGTATGATCAACGACGGCGCCGTGAAATTTCTCGTCGCCGCCAAGGGATGCGCGCCACTGGAAATAAAACACACTCTCCGAACCATGCGCAACAGCCTGAAAAGACTGCATAAAAAGCATCCCGGGCTTCATGATCCTGCTGACATCCTGCCAGTTTGTCATCGAAGGCGTGGATTCCATCATAAGGAAAGGCGCTTTTTTCATGGAACGCATCATGTCATGCTGCATGCCGGCACGAAAACCTTCGTCCGCCGGCGTCGTCTCCAGCCAGGACGGATAATTGTCCCAGGAAATGATATCAAGATCAGCGGCAAATTTCCTGTAGTCGAGATCCTTAAAATGCTGCATCATATTTATGGTGCAGGGTTTTACCGCTCCCGCGTCACGAAGCGCCCGGATTTCATTTCGCATAAAATCCCTGGTTTCATAAGTTACAAAACGCTTCCAGTCCAGCACAAGGCCCATAATGCTTTCCTCTCCCAGGGAAGAAGGACTTTCGACCTGGTCGAAGCTGTCGTAAATATGGCTCCAGAAGGCACTGTTCCAGGCCTTGTTAAGAGCATCGATCGTTCCGTATTTTTCCTTCAGGAAAGCACGGAAAGCCTCCTGGCAGCGCGGACAGTGGCAGTCGCCGCCGTACTCATTCGAAACGTGCCAGAGGCGTACGGCAGGATTTGCGTCAAAACGCCCGGCCAGGGCCGCGTCGATGGCTGCCGTCTTTTCACGGTAGACCGGCGAAGTAAAGCAGTGGTTATGACGGCCGCCGAAGATCATCTTTTCGCGCTTTTCATTTACGCGCAGGACTTCGGGATATTTGTCTGCAAGCCAGTGCGGACGCGCGCCGGACGGCGTCGCGAGGATTGTCGAGATTCCGTTCTCATAAAGGCGGTTCACGATCTTTTCAAGCCAGTCAAATTCATAGCGTCCCTCTTCGGGCTCCAGAAACGACCATGAAAAAACGCCGAGCGTCACCGTATTGACGTGCGCCTTTTTCATCATTTCAATATCTTTCTCCAGAATTTCAGGTTCGCCGAGCCACTGTTCCGGGTTATAATCGCCTCCGTATAAAAATTCCGTAAAATCCATATTTTCGTCCTCCGATAACAAAAAATTCATCTTATTTCATTATAAGATAAGCATCCGAAAAAGCAAATAAAATATCTTTTTGTACAAACAGGTTTCCGTTCGTGAGGTTGAAGGACGTCATTTGTTATGTTAAGATAAACTCAATAAATATCAGCATTTTTCGTTTATAAGGAGGTTTTTCATTATGGGAATGCGTGTTATCAGGGCTAAAGATTACAAAGATATGAGCCGCAAGGCTGCAAATATCATCTCGGCGCAGATTCTGATGAAACCGGACTGCGTACTGGGTCTTGCCACAGGTTCGACGCCGATCGGCACCTATGACCAGCTGGTCGAGTGGTACAATAAAGGAGATCTGGATTTCCAGTATGTCCGCTCCTTCAATCTGGATGAATATGTCGGCCTTTCCCGCACTTCCGACCAGAGCTACTACTTTTTCATGCATGAGCACCTTTTCGACCGTGTCAATATCGAAGAAGAGAACACGCATGTTTTAAGCGGCATGGAGCGGAACGGAGAAAAAGAATGCCGGGAGTATGACGAAAAGATCCTGTCGATGGGCGGCATCGACCTTCAGCTTCTCGGACTCGGCCACGACGGACACATCGGCTTCAACGAGCCGGGAGCAGCTTTTGAGAAGGGAACGCACTGCGTCACCTTAAAAGAAGCAACTGTCAAAGCGAATTCCAGATTTTTCGGAAGTCCCGAAGCGGTCCCGAAGCAGGCTTACACGATGGGAATCAAATCCATCATGCAGGCGCGCAAGATCGTCATCGTCGTTAGCGGCGCCGACAAGGCGGACATTGCCGAGCAGGCTTTCATGGGTCCTGTCGTCCCCGAAGTTCCGGCCTCCATTCTGCAGCTGCACAACGATGTCGTGGTCATAGGCGACGAAGCCGCGCTGGCAAAATGCTCTTTCTGATGAAAGTGAAAATGCAGCTGTCAAAGCTTCCGGATGTTTTCTGCCGGATGTCAGAAAGCGCCTTTGGAGAGAACGGTTTTTCCGTCCTTTCTGGTTTTTAAAAATCGGAGGCACACTATGATCATAAAAAATGCGGAAGTGTTCGGAGAAGATAATCAATTCTCGGTAAGGGATGTCTGCACGGCCGGAGGCTTTTTCACGGCTGCGCCGGACGAAACTTCGGAAAATGCAGAGACGCTGGACGCCGGCGGCCTGTACCTTATCCCGGGTCTTACGGATATTCATTTTCACGGCTGTATGGGACACGATTTCTGCGAGGGCACTGAAGAGGCAATACAGATTCTGGCCGACTACGAACTGGCGCACGGCGTGACGCAGATCTGCCCCGCCACGATGACGTTCGATGAAGAAACACTCACGAAGATTGCAGCGGCGGCAAGGGCGCATAAAAGCGGGCACGGCGCCGACCTCGTCGGCATGAACATGGAAGGGCCGTTCATTTCATCCGCCAAAAAAGGCGCGCAGAACGGCAAATTTATCCGGCATCCGGACATCGGCATGTTCCGGCGGCTGAATAAAGCCTCCGGCGGGCTCTTTAAGCTCTGCGATATCGCTCCGGAAGAAGAAGGCGCCATGGAGTTCATCGATGCTTTAAAGGATGAGACCGTGATTTCCATCGCGCATACAGCGGCGGATTACGACACGGCAAAAGAAGCCATGGCGCACGGCGCGCATCACGTGACGCATCTTTATAATGCCATGACCGGCATGACGCACCGTGCGCCCGGAGTCGTCGGAGCTGCCGCGGATGACAGTATCACTCAGGCGGAAATTATCTGCGACGGCATCCACATCCATCCGGCCGTCGTACGGAATACCTTTAAGATGTTCACGGACGACCGCATGATCCTCATTTCCGACAGCATGGAAGCCACCGGACTTAAAGACGGCGAATATGAACTCGGAGGACAGCCGGTCACCGTCGTCGGAAACCGGGCAACCCTGCACGACGGTACCATCGCCGGTTCGGCCACCTGCCTTTTCGACTGCCTCAGAACCGCCGTAAAAAAGATGGGAATCCCGCTTGCTTCCGCTATTAAATGCGCCGCTGTTAATCCGGCAAAATCCATCGGCATCTTCGATACCTGCGGCAGCATCACGCCCGGGAAAAAAGCCAATTTCCTGCTGCTGGACAAAGACCTGAATCTCGTCGCCGTCTATAAAGACGGTACCCTTATCTGAAATCCAGCGCGGTGGGGACAGTCCCCGCAGATACCAAACCCGTGGGGACTGTCCCCACGGAGAAAACCGGCAGCACTTAGATAATTACAGGTTAGAGTAGCCCATAAGGTCGCAGTCGATGGCATAGGCTGCCTCGCGGCCTTCGCGGATTGCCCAGACGACAAGCGACTGGCCGCGGTGCATGTCGCCTGCGGTAAAGACATGTTCAACCGATGTTTTATAGCTCTCCGGTTCGGTCTTCACAACGGTACGCGGCGTAAGATCAACCTTGAAAGCATCGGAAACATAGGATTCGCAGCCGAGAAATCCGGCCGCAATAATGAGGAGCTCGCAGGGCAGCCTTTTCTCACTGCCTTCGATCTGCACAGGCGCCGTCCGGCCGCTCTTCGGGTCGCGCGTCCACTTAAGTCCGACAGTAACAACCGCCTTAAGCATGCCCTTCGCGTCTTTTACAAATTCCTTAACCGTCGTTTCATAAATGCGCGGATCATGTCCGAAACACTCGATTGCCTCTTCCTGGCCGTAATCCGTCTTGCACACCTTCGGCCATTCCGGCCACGGGTTGTTCTCTGCGCGCCTGTCGGGCGCCTTCGGCATCATTTCAAGCTGCACAACAGATTTGCAGCCATGGCGGATGCAGGTGCCTACGCAGTCATTTCCCGTGTCCCCGCCTCCGACAATCACGACATTTTTCCCGTGCGCGGAAATGAATTTCTTATCCTTAAGATTGGAATCCAGCAGGCTCTTTGTATTTTCAGAAAGAAAGTCCACCGCAAAATGAATCCCCTTCGCATCTCTCCCCGGAGCGTTCAGATCCCTCGGATTCTTCGCGCCGCAGGAAAGCAGCACGCGGTCATAGCCGGAAAGCAGCTCCGCCGCCGGAATATCCCGTCCGATATCGACCCCTGTTTCGAACTTGACGCCTTCTTCGCGCATAACCTTCAGCTTCCGTTCAATGATCTTCTTTTCCAGCTTCATATTCGGAATACCGTACATCAGAAGGCCGCCTGCGCGGTCGCTCTTTTCATAGACTGTGACCTTGTGCCCGCGCTGGTTCAGAAGATCCGCCGCCGCAAGGCCTGCCGGCCCGGAGCCTACGACGGCCACGGTCTTGCCGGTACGGTTCTTCGGCGGATTTGCTTTGGCATACCCGCGCGTATAGGCAGTTTCGACAATGGCGAATTCATTTTCCTTCGTACTTACCGGATCGCCGTAAAGCCCGCAGGTGCAGGCTGCCTCGCAGAGTGCCGGACAGACGCGCGCCGTAAATTCCGGGAAATTGTTTGTTTTGTGCAGCCTCATAAAGGCCTGTTCCCAGTTGCCGCGGAAGACCATGTCGTTCCATTCCGGTACCAGGTTGTGCAGCGGGCAGCCCGAGGCCATACCCGCAAGCATCATGCCCGACTGGCAGAACGGCACGCCGCAGTTCATGCAGCGCGCACCCTGGATCTGCTGCTCTTCAAGACTTAAGTGCGTATGGAACTCTTTAAAATCACGTATGCGCGTCTTCGGTTCTTCTTCCTTAGAGACCTCGCGTTCGTATTCCAGGAAACCTGTAATTTTTCCCATTGTTATGCACCCTTCCTTTCCGCGTTGAAGGCCTCCAGCTGGGCCTGTGCCGCCGAAAGTCCCTTCTCCTCGGCCTCGCCGATTCTTTTCAGCATCCGCTCGTAATCATGCGGAATAATTTTTTTAAACTTCGGAAGATAATCCATAAAATGTGTGAGGATTTCCTTCCCCTTGGCTGAACCTGTGCGAAGGACATGCTCCTCGATCATGCTTTTCAGCTCAGCGACATCATATTTATCGGTAAGCTCATAAGAAGCTACCATGGTTTTATTCAGCCGCGTATAAAGATCGTTTTTCTCATCCAGTACATAGGCGATGCCGCCGCTCATCCCTGCCGCGAAATTCTTTCCCGTCTTTCCCAGGACAGCGACCCGGCCGCCGGTCATATATTCGCATCCGTGGTCTCCCACGCCCTCCACTACTGCTACAGCGCCGGAATTCCGCACGGCAAAGCGCTCGCCTGCAACGCCTGAAACAAACGCCTTTCCGGACGTAGCGCCATAAAGCGCCACATTTCCCACGATAATGTTTTCGTCTGCAGTAAAGGTACTGCCCTTCGGCGGATATAAGATCAGCGTGCCTCCTGAAAGTCCTTTTCCGAAGTAATCATTGCTGTCGCCGACAAGCTCGAGCGTCAGGCCCTTCGGGATAAATGCACCGAAGCTCTGACCGCCGGCGCCGCGGCACAGAAGATGATATTGATTCTCCGCTGCCTTATCCCCCAGCTGCTTTGTGATTTCCGAACCCAGGATTGTCCCGAAAGCCCTGTTTGTGTTCGCAACATCGATCTCCAGGGATTTGGCTTCATTTTTCGCAATCGAAGGTCCGATTTCTTTAAGAAGCACCTTTTCATCCAGCGTATTCTCCAGCTTGAAATTATAGGCCATCTTCGGATCGAAGGTACACGGAACGTCCTTCTTCCCCGCATACGGATTATTCAGGATTTTTCCGAGCAGTACTTTCTGCTCCAGCTCCGAAAGGCCGCTTTTGACCTTCAGAAGATCCGTCCGCCCGACCAGCTCATCCAGCGTCCGGATGCCAAGAGAAGCCATATGCTCACGCAGATCCTGCGCGATAAAACGCATGAAGTTTACGACATACTCCGGTTTTCCCGAAAAACGCTTCCGAAGTTCCGGATTCTGCGTCGCAATTCCCATCGGACAGGTGTCCAGATTGCAGACGCGCATCATGACGCAGCCCATCGTAATGAGCGGTGCGGTCGCAAAGCCGAACTCCTCGGCTCCTAAAAGCGCCGCGATGCAGACGTCCCGTCCGGTCATAAGCTTGCCGTCCGTCTCGATGCGTACACGCTGCCTAAGGCCGTTCATGATGAGCGTCTGGTGTGTCTCCGCAAGGCCGAGCTCCCATGGCAGCCCCGCATTGGAAATGGAATTCCGCGGCGCAGCGCCGGTTCCTCCGTCGTAGCCTGAAATGAGGATGACCTGCGCACCGGCTTTTGCGACGCCGGCTGCAACCGTTCCGACGCCGGCTTCCGAAACCAGCTTCACATTGATGCGGGCATCCTTATTGGCATTTTTAAGGTCATAAATGAGCTCCGCCAGATCCTCGATCGAATAGATGTCATGGTGCGGCGGCGGTGAAATGAGGGATACGCCGGGCGTCGAATGCCTGGTTTTGGCCACCCACGGATAAACCTTCGTGCCCGGAAGATGTCCGCCCTCGCCGGGTTTTGCACCCTGGGCCATCTTGATCTGGATTTCCTTCGCAGAAGTAAGATACCTCGACGTGACGCCGAAGCGCGCGGATGCCACCTGCTTGATAGCCGAGCAGCGGTTCCGGCCGTCCTTCGGCGGATCCATACGTTCCTCGTCTTCCCCGCCCTCGCCGGTATTCGATTCGCCTCCGATGGAGTTCATTGCAATCGCCATCGTCTCGTGCGCTTCTTTGGAAATCGAGCCGTAGCTCATCGCTCCGGTCTTAAAACGCTTCACGATTGAGTCGACGCTTTCGACTTCCTCAATCGGCACGCCTTCCTTCGGGTAGTTGAAATCCATGAGGCCGCGAAGGTTCTTTACCCTGGTATCCTCATCAATCAGCTTCGTATACTGCTTGAAAAGCCCGTAATTTTCCGTCCTCGTCGCCAGCTGGAGAAGATGGATCGTCTGCGGATTGTAGAGATGCTCTTCCGCCCCGCTCCTCATTTTATGGTCGCCGATGGAATCCACTGTCATATTGACGGTCAGGCCGAGCGGATCGAACGCGCGCGAATGGCGTTTTTCGACCTCTGTTTCTATATCCTTAAGGGAAAGACCGCCGACGCGGCAGACCGTATTCGTAAAATAGCGGTCGATGACATCCTTATCGATACCGATTGCCTCGAAGATCTGCGAACCCTGGTAGGACTGGATCGTAGAAATGCCCATTTTACTGGCAATTTTAATGATGCCGGAAAGAATGGCATTGTTGTAATCATTTACCGCAGCGTAATAGTCCTTGTCGAGAAGCCCGTTTTCGATAAGCCCGCGGATGGTTTCCTGCGCAAGGTACGGATTGACCGCACAGGCTCCGTATCCTAAAAGCGTTGCAAAATGATGGACTTCGCAGGGTTCGGCGGACTCCAGGATCACCGCAACCGATGTTCTCTTTTTTGTATTGACAAGGTGGCGGTTCAGGGCTGAAACCGCCAGAAGCGACGGAATGACCACGTGGTTTTCGTCAATGCCGCGGTCCGAAAGAATCAGGATATTCGCCCCGTCACGGTAGGCACGGTCCGCTTCGACAAAAAGATGCTCCAGGGCCTTTTCAAGGGAAGTGTTCGCATAGTAGATGATCGGCAGCACCTCTACCTTAAAGCCCTCGGCATGCATGTTCTTTATTTTCAGAAGATCCGTATTCGTAAGAATCGGATTGTGTACCTTAAGGACATTGCAGTTCTTCGGAAACTCTTCCAGAAGGTTTCCCGACGTCCCGATATAGACCGAAGTCGAAGTCACGATTTCCTCTCGCAGAGCGTCAATCGGCGGATTCGTAACCTGCGCAAAGAGCTGCTTGAAGAAATGAAAGAGCGGATGATAACCGGGCTGGAAGACCGGAAGCGCCGTGTCAACGCCCATCGAGGCAATCTGCTCATTTCCTTTTTCCGCCATCGGCAGGATACCGTCATAAATGGCTTCATAGTTGTAGCCGAAAGCCTTCTGCATGCGCAGGAGCTCTTCGCCGCGGTATTCCGGAATACGGTTGTTCGGAATGCGCAGGTCTTTCAGATAAACCATATAATTGTCCAGCCATTCGCCGTAGGGCTGACGGCTGACGTAACGGTTTTTCACTTCTTCGTCGTCAATCAGCCTTCCTTCGCGAAGGTCGACCAGCAGCATTTTTCCCGGACGCAGGCGGTCTTTGACAACGACATCCTCCGGATTTACCGGCAGGACGCCGACTTCGGAAGAAAGTATGAGCCGCCCGTCCTTTGTAATATAATACCTGGAAGGACGCAGGCCGTTGCGGTCCAGAACCGCGCCGACACAGTCGCCGTCTGAAAAGAGAATCGATGCCGGGCCGTCCCAGGGCTCCATCATCGTCGCATAATACTGGTAAAAATCCTTCTTCGCCTGTGAAATATAGCGGTTGTTCTCCCACGGTTCGGGAATCGTGATCATGACAGCGAGCGGAAGTTCCATTCCGCTCATCGTCAGAAACTCCAGCGTATTGTCCAGCATGGCGGAGTCCGACCCCGACGGATTGATGACCGGCAGCACCTTCGGAAGCTCGCCGTGCAGATTTTCAGAATCCATATTTTCCTCGCGGGCGTACATCTTATCGGCATTTCCGCGAATGGTGTTAATTTCCCCGTTGTGCACGATGAAGCGGTACGGATGCGCACGCTCCCAGCTCGGGAAGGTATTCGTGGAAAAACGCGAATGCACAATTGCAATGGCCGTCTTGTAGGACGGATCCTGCAGATCATTATAAAAAGTTCTCAGCTGGCCGACGAGGAACATGCCCTTGTAAACGATCGTGCGGCTCGAAAGCGAAACCACGTACGTATTATCGCAGGACTGCTCAAACACGCGGCGCGCAATATAAAGCTTGCGGTCGAAATCAAGGCCTTTTTCCGTTCTTGCCGGACGGGCAATAAAGCCCTGCAGGATGCAGGGCATGCAGGAACGCGCCTTATGTCCTAAGACAGACGGGTTGACAGGCACCTCTCTCCAGCCGAGGAATGTCAGGCCCTCTTTCTCTGCGACAACCTCAAACATCTTCTTCGCGCGGTTCCTCAGCATTTCCTGCTGCGGGAAAAAGAACATGCCGACACCGTAATCGCGCTCGTCCCCGAGTTCGATGCCGAGGCTCTTTGCAGCCTTTACCATAAACTCGTGCGGAACCTGCGTCAGGATGCCGACGCCGTCACCGGTCTTGCCTTCCGCGTCCTTGCCGGCACGGTGTTCAAGGTTCTCCACAATTCTTAAAGCGTCGTCGACATTTTTCCTGCTTTTTCTTCCTTTAATATCGACGCAGACGCCGATGCCGCAGGCGTCATGCTCATAGTCCGGGCTGTACAAAGGTGTCTCCGCCGCTGATTTTTCCGAATCAAACATAAATTCTACCTCCATTTTTCAGACAAAAAGAAAGACGCAATGAGCACGTGATGCGCTCCATTGCGTCTTTTCGGATAATATACACCATATCGGTAAAAATGTAAAGAATGAATATTTCTTAAATTGTCAGATAATCAGACAATTTCAGCACCGTGGAAACAGCCCCTGCAATATCGAACGCGATCCGAACACCCGGAGACTGTCCCCGCGATGTCGAACCCGGTTCGAACGTCCGGGGACTGTCCCCGCAGCGTCGAAAAACGAAGCACGCAAAAGTGTGCTCCGTCCCTGCCAGAAAATTTGATTCAGTTCTTCAAAAGTCCGGCAAGCAGCTGCCCCGCCTGTCCGGGATCTGCTTTTCCGTGCAGTTCCTTCATGACGAAGCCGACCAGCGCCCCGATGGCTTTCTCTTTTCCCGCCCTGTAATCGGCCGCCGCTTTCGGGTTTGAATCTATGGCCTTTTCAGCTGCCGCCCTGAGAGCCCCCTCGTCATGAACAATCAGGAGGCCTTTCTCCTTCGCATACGCTTCCGGATCGCAGTCATTTTCATACACAGCGTTAAAGATCTGCCTGGCCGCTCCCGAACTGACTTTATTTTCATCCGCCATTTTTATCAGGACTGCCAGATGCTCCGGTGAAAAATGAAGGTCCTTCGGCTCTTCATTTTTCTCTTTCATCAGCTGCTGGGTTTCCACAATCAGCCAGTTGGAAGCCTTTTTCGGCAGTCCGGACAGCTTCGCCGTCTCTTCGAAAATTTCCGCCAGACGTTTATCGGAGGTCAGGACACGGATATCGCCGTCCGGAAGTCCGTATTCTTCTTTGTAGCGGACCGCCTTCTCCTCCTGGAATTCCGGCTGCTCCTCTTTGATTTCCGCAAGAAGCTCGTCGGACACATCGATCGGCACGAGATCCGGATCGGGAAAATACCGGTAATCCTTTGCGTCTTCCTTGCTGCGCATGGCTTTCGAACTCTCTTTATTGTCATCCCATCGCCTGGTTTCCTGGACGACCTCTTTTTTATCTTCTTCAATCCTTTCAATCTGGCGCTCAGCTTCGCCGCGGATACAGCGTTCAATCGCCTTAAAAGAATTGATGTTCTTCATTTCACAGCGTGTACCGAACAGGGAAGAACCGGCCGGCCGTACGGAAATATTGACGTCGGCACGCATCGAGCCTTCCTCAAGCTTGCAGTCCGAAGCCCCTAAATAACTCAAAATGAGGCGCAGCTTTTCAAGATAAGCCGTCACTTCCTCTCCGCTCCGCATATCCGGCTCTGATACGATTTCAATAAGCGGCACCCCGGAACGATTGTAATCGACAAGCGAGGAATCCGTCCACTCGTCGTGGATCAGCTTTCCGGCATCTTCTTCCATATGGATCTCATGGATGCCGATCTTCTTTTTTCCTGACGGCGTGCTGATCTCAACCCAGCCGTTGCGGCAGATCGGCAGATAAAGCTGCGAGATCTGATAATTCTGCGGGTTATCGGGATAAAAATAATTCTTCCGGTCAAATTTGCTGTGGCGCGTGATTTCGCAGTGTGTCGCAAGACCGACGGCAATCGCATATTTGAGCGCCTGCCTGTTGAGGACGGGAAGAGACCCCGGCATACCGGTACAGACCGGGCATGTATGGCTGTTGGGCTTTCCTCCGAATTCTGTAGAGCAGCCGCAGAAAAGCTTCGTTTTCGTCGCAAGCTCGACGTGGGTTTCCAGGCCGATCACGGTTTCATATTGTTCGTAGGGCATATCCTTACCTCGTATAATGTAATCCTGTTTTCTTTTTTCCAATTTCCGGCATTAAATTCTGATTTAAAATCCAGTATTGAATTTCGGTATTGAGTCATATTCATTGAAAATGCCGTCTCTTATAATTATAAGCTAATGTACACAACCCTTTATTCATTCACGGCAGCCGGAGCATTTCCTGCCGGCCGCTTTTTGCGATTCTTCATAGGCATACGCAGCCCGGAGAAGTTTATTCTCGGAAAAGCAGTCCGCCATGAGCTGGACTCCGACAGGCAGGCCCTTAGCATCCGTTCCGCACGGAAGGACGATACCCGGAAGTCCGGCAAGATTGGCAGGAACGGTGTAAATATCGCCCAGATACATTTTCAGCGGATCGGAAAGCGACGTCCCGAGAAGCGGTGCCGTATTCGGTGCTGCCGGTCCTAAGATCAGGTCAAATCCTGAAAATGCTTTATCGAAGGCTTTCCGGATCAGGGCCTTAACGCGCAGTGCCTTCAAATAATAGGCGTCGTAATAGCCTGAGCTTAAAATGAAACTCCCGAGCATGATTCTCCTCCTGACTTCCGGTCCGAATCCCTGAGAACGCGTCTTTTTATACATGTCGTGCAGGCCCTCGTAGTCCTTTGCCCGGTAGCCGTATTTGATGCCGTCGAAACGTTCCAGATTCGAACTGGCTTCGGCATCGGCAATGGTGTAGTAGCACGGAACCGCGTAATCCGTATAATCGAGGTCAAATTCAGAAACCTCCGCTCCCAGGCTCTTCATTTCCGAGGCTGCTTTAAGTACGGCATCCCCGACCTCCTGATCGAGCCCCGCCCCGAAGTAAGCCTTCGGTATACCGATTTTCATTCCGCGGATGCCTTCGTTCAGGCAGGACAGAAAGTCCGTGTCTTTTCGTTCAAGGGAGGTCGAGTCCTTCGGATCATGGCCGGATATTACCGAGAGAATGGCAGCGCAGTCCGTAACATCGCGGGCCAGCGGCCCGATCTGGTCAAGCGACGATCCGTAGGCCACAAGGCCGTAACGGGAAACAGTACCATAGGTCGGCTTAAGGCCGGTCACGCCGCAGAAGGATGCCGGCTCACGAATGGAACCGCCGGTGTCCGAACCGAGGGCGCCGAAACATTCTCCCGCAGCGACCGCAGCGGCGGAACCTCCCGAAGAGCCCCCCGGCACATGATCCGGGTTCCGCGGATTTCTGGTCGGCCCGAAAGCGGAAGTTTCCGTCGTGCTCCCCATCGCAAACTCGTCCATATTTGTCTTGCCCAGAATAAGCACGCCCGCGTCCTTAAGACGCCGGACGGCTTCTGCTGTATACGTTGAATGAAAATTCTCAAGTATTTTTGAAGAACAGGTTGTCGGCATGCCGGCAAGGCACATGTTATCCTTGACCGCTATCGGCACGCCGGAAAGCGGGCCTTTCAAAGACCCGTCATCTATTTTTTTCTGGATTATTTCAGCCTCTTTATAAAGCTTCTCAGGCTCTTCCAGAGTCACATAGGCGTGGATGCGGTCTTCATTTTCCGAAATCGATTTTAAGACGCAGTCGAGCGCTTCCCTGACACTGGTTTCCCCGGACCGAATACCGGCAGAAAGGCCGACGGCCGTCATATCTTTTATCTCCATCTGATTTATCTCCCTGACTTACGTTTCAGCACATCCGATTGTTTCATTCCGGTGTTTCTTTGTATATCCTGCTGAAACTTCCGATTTCCCGCTTTTTACATTTCCGCGCTCATGCTTTTGAAACTTGTGATCCTGCGTTTCTCAGACTTATGTTTCCGGGCTTCTTAAATTTCCGGTTACTCTTCAAAAGTTCTCGGCACCTGATACATGCCGTCTTTTCTGGCCGGCGCATTGGACAGAGTATCCGCGCTCCCGTCGCCGTTCGTCACAACATCCTCACGAAACACATTTGAAACCTTAAAAACATGCGACATCGGTTCAACGCCCTGTGTATCCAGCTCATTAAGCCGGTCAATGTAAGAAAGCATCTCGCTAAGATCTGCCTTCGCCTGCAGGCGCTCCTCATCCGTCAGGGATAATTTGGCCAAAATCTCAATATTATCAATCGTATCATCATCTATTACATGTTCACTCATCCTGCACCTCTTCTGACTTGCCTTACCCCTGCCGCCACCATAACCGGTAATCCGCCCGCCTTACATGTTTACCTGTAAAATCTTAGCTTCTCCCGGATTTACGGGTAATCCCGGCTTGCCCCCGCAGCTTTCCGCACTCCGTTTACCTGTAAAATCTTAGTTTCTCCCGGATTTACGGGTAATCCCGGCTTGCCCCCGCAGCTTTCCGCACTCCGTTTACCTGTAAAATCTTAGTTTCTCCCGGATTTACAGGTAATTCAGGCTTACCGCCGCAGCTTTCCGCACTCCGTTTACCTGTAAAATCTTAGCTTCTCCCGGATTTACGGGTAATCCCGGCTTGCCCCCGCAGCTTACGGCTCAAGCCGTGTCATATCACGCGGAAACAGCGTCGTTTCGCGAACATTGTCAACTCCGAGAAGCTGCATCGTAAGGCGCTCAAGGCCGATGCCGAGCCCGCCGTGCGGCGGCATGCCGTGGCGGAAAGCCATGAGATAGCCGTCCATCCCGTCAGGCTCCATGCCCTTGCGTTCGATCTTGGCCAGAAGCTCGTTGTAGTCATGAATGCGCTGCCCGCCGGTTGTGATTTCCAGGCCGCGGAACAGGCAGTCAAAAGAAAGCGTGAATTTCGGATTTTCCGGATCGTCCATCGCGTAAAATGGCCGCTTCTTTGAAGGATAGTGTGTTACGAAAACAAAATCCGCCCCGTATTCTTCCTTAAAATAACGGCCGATCAGCGCCTCTTCCTCCGGCTCCAGATCATAAGGATTCCGAATGGCGCGGCTGTATTTTGCGGATACCAGCCTCTTCGCATCATCAAACCGCACATAAGGGTTTTCATCCGTCTTCGGCAGCTCCGTTATCCCGAGCAGCGCAAGCGGTTCGGCATAAGACTCCTGAAGAAGCTTCATGATATACTGCAGCACTCCCGTTTCCATCGCGCAAATATCATAAAAACTGTCAATATATCCCATTTCAAAATCAAGCGACGTATATTCATTTAAATGGCGCTTCGTATTGTGCTTTTCGGCACGGAATACCGGCCCTGTCTCAAATACCCTGTCGAAAACGCCGACCATAATCTGTTTCCAGAACTGCGGACTCTGGGCCAGCACAGCCGGATGATGGAAATAATCCAGCTTGAAAATGTTCGCTCCGCCCTCGGCTCCCTTGGACGATATCTTCGGCGTATGCACTTCCGTGAATCCCTGGCTGTACAGATAATCCCGGAAGCCGCGCGTAATTCCTTCCTGGATCTTAAAGCGCGCCCTTTCGCGCTCATTCCGAAGCGTTACCGGCCGAAGATTCAGGTTGGTTTCCAGCGAAACCCGCATTTTAGCGCGCGCAATCGGCACAGGCATCGCCTCCGCAGGCCGTGAAAGCACCCGGATTCCTGTCAAATGAACTTCCGCTCCGCCCGGTGCTTTTTCATTTTTCTCAAGAACACCTCCGGCAATGACCGTATCCGCCTCTTCCAGGGTTCCCGGATCCACTGCTCCGTCCGAAGCATCCGCCACGCACTGTATAATACCGTCCCGCTTTCTCAGGACAATAAAAGCCACCTTGCCCATATTGCGGATCGCGTGGATCGCGCCCTCCGTCCGTATCTCTTTTCCCAGATTCTCAGGATTCAGGAGCTCCGGCATCTCGAGATAATTATTTTCGGATACGCCTCCAATAAAGCCGATCTTCGCATTTTCCGTCTTCGCTACTTCCGTTTCTTCCGTTGCCATCGTTCCATCCTCCTTCTTCTGTATTCTTTCTGAAAATCCATGTTCAACTTTTCCGGATCCAGGCAGGCGGACAGCCGCCTTCCTTACCCGGAGAACAGATCCAGAACCATCCCGGCCGTTTCGACCAGCGAAGTCCCCGTATCCATTGCCGACTTCTGAAGATATCGGTGCGCTTCCGGCTCCGTCATATTATTCCTTTCAATCAGAACTTCCTTCGCCTGCGCAATCAATTCATTTTCCTTCTGCGTACGCGCACGGGGCCCTGCCCGCCTCTTTTTAAGGCGGACTTCCACAGTCCGCTGCAGCATGGCAACCGTATCGATAAGATCCCGGACCCTGACCGGTAATGGCAGGCAGACGACATCATTGCCCTTAAGATAAGGCAGGACAGAATCGCGCGCCATCAGAAGCATGGTAAAGTCGTCGGGAAGATTCTCGAGAATTTCCGTATAAAGCATATCCGTCATCTGATATCCGCAGATTACAATTCCGTCTTTCAGGATATCCAGCTGGCCGATGGCCTGTATTCCGGTGCTGCATACAGCGGTAACCGTAAATCCGTTGCGCATCAGAACATTTTTAATGTTCTTCGCATCATCCAATTTACGAAAAACCACAATGATGTTTGTCAAATGAAGCCCCCCGGCATTCTCAGACCTTATTCAGATACTCTCTTATCTCCCACTCCGTAATCTGGGCGCAGTAAGCCGCCCATTCCTTCTTCTTAGCCTCGATATATTTTTCCGTAATATGGAAACCGAGCACCTTCTCCATAAAGGTGTCCTTCTCCAGAGCCTTGACCGATTCGATCAGCGTTCCCGGAAGCGTCTCGATTCCCTGCTTGGCAAGTTCATTTTCCGAAAGCTCGTATATATTGCAGTTGACGGCCGCAGGCGGACTCACCTTATTCCTAATTCCGTCCAGGCCGGCCCGCAGGCAGAGCGCCAGTGCAAGGTAAGGATTTGCCGCAGAATCAGGGCTCCGAAGCTCTATGCGGCGCCCTTCCGCCTCCCCTGAAAACGGAATCCGGATGAGCGGGCTCCTGTTTCTGGCGCTCCACGCAATATAGACCGGCGCCTCGAATCCCGGCACCAGCCTCTTATAGGAATTTACGAGCGGATTTAAAATGGCGCTCATTCCCTTTATATGCTTCATTAAACCGCCCATAAAGAAATAGGCCTCTTCGGAAAGTCCTTCCGGATCCCTGGCATCCGCAAAGATGTTCTTTC
>DCDB01000294.1 GCA_002316215.1 Lachnospiraceae bacterium UBA1066
GCTAACCCTGCCCATAGCAAGGCTCTTCTTCTTTCGCTTGCGCTTTCCCTTGGCGCCACCGCGATCTGCCTGCTGCTGGCTTATCCGCTCTGCATGTTTTTAGTCAGCCTTGAAAAGGCTTCAAATTCTTTCCTGGTTCTTCTGCTCATCGTGCCGATGTGGATGAACTTCATGCTGCGCACTTATGCCTGGCAGTCGATTCTTGAAAAAACAGGGCTTCTCAATACCATCATCACCTCTTTAGGGCTCCCGGCCCAGCACCTCATCAATACGCCGGGCGCCATCATCCTCGGCATGGTCTATGACTTTCTGCCGTTCATGGTGCTGCCGATTTACAACGCCCTCGAGAAAATCGATAAAAATGTCATCAATGCAGCACATGACCTCGGCGCCGGATCCCTGCAGACATTTCTGCGCATCATTTTTCCGCTTTCCCTTCCGGGCGTCATTTCAGGAATTACGATGGTTTTCGTGCCATCGCTTACGACGTTCGTTATTTCCTCCCTCCTGGGAGGCGGAAAGATCCTCCTGATCGGAAATGTCATCGAGCAGGAATTCACACTGGCATATGACTGGAATCTCGGTTCCGGTCTTTCACTGGTGCTTCTTGTCTTCATCGTAATCAATGTCGTCCTCTCCGCTGTTTTTGATAAAGATGAGGAGGCCGTCGCATGAAAAAATCGGGTATTGTATTAAAGAAGATTTATATCGCTTTGATTTTCATTTTCATGTACGCCCCTATTGCCGTCCTGATCCTGCAGTCCTTCAATAAAAGCAAAACGCGTGCACACTGGGGCGGTTTCACATTCAAATGGTACGGCTCCCTCTTCACGGATGAATCCATTCTGAAAGCCTTTACGACGACGATTCTCCTGGCCTGCCTGTCTTCACTCGTTGCGGTCGTCCTCGGCACAGCCGCGTGCATCGCTATGCATCGCATGTCCGCAAGGACGCGGGCTTTCGGCATGGGCATCACGAATATCCCCATGCTGAACGCCGACATCGTGACCGGCGTATCCTTCATGCTGCTTTTTATGACTCTTCGGATGGAGCTTGGTTTCGGAACACTGCTTCTTGCGCACATCACTTTCAATATTCCCTACGTTATCTTAAACGTGATGCCGCGCTACCGTGAAATCAATCCGCATCTTTACGAGGCTGCTCTTGACCTCGGAGCCGGCCCGGTCTACGGCTTCTTCAAAACCGTTTTTCCGGAGCTTCTCCCCGGAATCGGCAGCGGCGCGCTTATGGCCTTCACCATGTCGCTCGATGATTTTATTATCACGCACTTTACAACCGGTGCCGGAGTCGACACGCTGTCAACAAAAATCTATGCAGAAGTTAAGCTGGGCATCCGTCCTGAGATCTATGCCCTTTCCGCCATGATTTTCATAACCGTGCTGGTTCTCCTCTGCCTTGTCAACCGCGTCCAGTATCGCATGAATAAAGTAAGGAAGGAGGCCGATGTATGAAAATGACAAAAAAAAGCACCCCAGCTCTCATTCTTTCCCTTACTTTCCTGCTCGCCGCCCTCACATTTCTCATCCTGATGGCGGCCGGATGCGGCTCGGATGCTTCCGGCAGCGGAGATAACCTTTTATACGTCTACAACTGGGGCGAATACATCGATCCGGATGTCATTACCGAATTTGAAGACGAGACCGGCATCCAGGTAATTTATGATGAGTTCGAAACGAACGAAGTAATGTATCCGAAGGTCGCAGCCGATTCTTCTCAGTACGACGTCATCTGCCCTTCAGATTACATGATTGCAAAGATGATTGAGTCGGATCTTCTGTCCCCGCTTAATTTCGATTCCATGCCGAACGCGAAGAATAATATCGGTGAAGAATATTATAAGCAGTCCGAAACCTTCGATCCCGGCAATAAATACTCCGTCCCATACTGCTGGGGCACCATCGGAATTCTCTACAATACGAAAATGGTTTCGGAGCCAGTCGACAGCTGGAAGATCCTCTGGGATCCGAAATACAGCGACAACATCCTGATGCAGGATTCTGTCCGCGATCTTTTCGCCGTTCCCTTGAAAATGCTCGGCTATTCGCTGAATACGACCGATCTAAGCCAGCTTAAGGAGGCACGGGATCTTCTCATTCAGCAAAAACCGCTTGTCCAGGCCTATGTTATCGATGAAGTCCGGGACAAGATGATCGGAAATGAAGCGGCGCTCGGCGTTATCTATTCCGGCGAAGCAGAATATACCCGCGAAGAAAATGAAGACCTGGCCTACGTCATCCCGAAAGAAGGAACCAACATCTGGCTTGACTCCTGGGTCATTACCAAGGGCTCAAAGCACAAGGAAAATGCCGCCAAATGGATTGATTTCCTCTGCCGCGGTGAAATCGCCCTGAAGAACTTTGAATATATCTACTACTCCACCCCGAACACGGCCGCCGTCGATCTCATGGACGAAGAGGAGCGTGACAATCCCGTGCTCTTCCCTGATCTTTCGCAATACAGCAATCTCGAGGCCTATAAATATCTGGGGACGAAGGAAGACGCTGTATGGTTCGACCTCTGGAAAGAAGTCAAATCCGCCTGATACGGCGCGTGTCCGCAACTTGTACCATCAAGCCTGACAGTTTGCTCATACCGTCCGGTTTTTACTTCATACAGTCTGGTATCTGCCCATATATTCCGGGGATACTCTATATACTCTGGTATCTTCTTAAAAACACATTCAGGCCTTACCGTTCGTCATTTAAAACAAAAGCGCCGTCCGTCAGGACAGCGCTTTTTTCAGGACATTTTCAACATTCGCACGGGCTTCTTTTGCCGATTCTCCGGGATGAGCTTCATAGATCTTTTCATTTCCGATAAACATCGCCGGAACGTTGTAATAATCATAGGCAGCGGCTTTTTCCGCATTCCGGCTTTCATCGATTCTTTCAAATTCAACTTTTCCGTACTCCGGATTTTCTTTCACCAGTTCATCAAGAGCCAGATTCGCCTGCCGGCAGTAGGGACAGCCGGGAAGATAAAAAAATGTTACTTTCTGCATCGTGATTCCTCCTTCTTGAAATTTCTTAAGTCACTTGATAAAAATCACATCATGGCGCATGTGGCGTCCAAAGTACCTTTTGACACCTGTGCGGCTTCAGACTGCTCCATCGCTTCGCGATTCCCCGGATCCTCAAAACATTCGGGATCCGCTGATTTACTGCATAAATTGTTCCATCGCTTCGTGATTCCCTGGATCCTCAAAACATTCGGAATCCGCTGAACATCTTATTGTTTCAAATTGCCAAGAGCAAGAGATATTAAAATAACCACCATGCCGGCAGCTACGGAAATAAGCGGGATCATGCCGTCGATCCAGCCTTTATAAGCGTCCAGACGATAGTAGAGGACATAGCAGATGAGGCTTATGATCAGGATCAGCACAATAACCGCCGCAAGAAAAATCGAAAGCCCGGTCCCGAAACGCCCGATCCCGTACATCTCATTGACGACAGATATTTCAAGGACCGTCCAGCCGGTAAAAATAAGAAGCTCAGAGGTGACCTGACGGTCAAAAGCAAAACGCGTTATAAGAAGAAGTACCGCATAAAGAATAATACCGGCCAGAATCACGTACCAGTTTGAAAAACTGCGGAAATCTTTCACATGGGCATTCAGCCCGGCAAGCATCAGCCCGAGACCGACAATGCCCGTCAGAACAGCCAGCGTGATGCTTGCCGTTCCTGCTGCGCTTCCCGAAGCTCCCGGCTTAAAGACCAGCGTCCACCAAAGCAGATAAAAAAGGCTGCAGACAAGCAGCAGCCCATTTCCCGCAAATATTTCCCACATCTGAACATCAAACTGGCGAAACATTATCTCTCACTGCCTTCCTGCCGTACCGACCGTCCCGCTTTCTCATGTCGCTCTTGCTTTCCGCTCTGTCGCTCTTGCCTTCCGCTCTGTCGCTCTTGCCTTCCGGCTCTGTCGACCTTGCTTTCCGGATCTGTCGACCTTGCCTTCCGGATCTGTCGCTCTTGCCTTCCGGATCTGTCGCTCTTGCCTTCCGGATCTGTCGCTCTTGCCTTCCGGTTTTCTGCCGCACCGGGAAGACTGCCTCTATCCGTTCTTCCCTCCGCTGCAGGTTTCACTTGAGGTGTCCGTTCCCACAAATGCTCAGCTTACCTTAAGCCTCCCGCATCAATTGCTTTTTCGCGGCCCATATAAACTTCATAGAAATTCTCGTACATATTTTCATATTCCGCGCTGTGATGATCCTTGAGATCATGCAGGTAAGCGTGTGCATCCTTATTGACGGACGAAACACGGAGAACGGAAACTGCAATGTTCATGCTGTGATCCGAAATACGTTCGCAATTTGTAATGATATCGTTGAAAATGAAACCCTGGACAGCCGAGCAGATTCCTCTCTGCAGACGCTCCACATGCGTCTCCTTAAGTGTTGCGCAGAGGACATCGATCACGCCCTGAAGAGGTTCGACCTCACGCGCAGTAATCAGATTGTCATTCCGGTAAGCTTCAAAAGCCTTCCCGTAGATGTCCCTGATGGCATCAAGAAGATTGCCTTCTTCACTCTGCGCCTGAGAAGAAAAACTGATTTCCTTCTCATGCAGCTCTTCCGCCGCTTTCGCCAGATTGTAGGCATGATCTGCAATCCTTTCAAATTCATTGATGCCGTGCAGCAGCTTGGAGGACTCGCTCGTATCCGCCGCTGAAAGGTTCGTTCCGTTCCCCAGTTTCAGCAGATAGGCGCCGATATGATCCTCATAAGAGTCGATTTTCTTTTCATTTGCCACAACAAATTCCATCGTTTCTTCATCAAAATTCTTTAAAAGACCAATGGACTTGTCAAGGCTTTCTTCTGTCAGCTCGACCATCTGCAGCATGGATTTATCAACCTCTGCGAGAGCAATCGTCGGCGTCGCAAGAAGACGTTCATCAAGGAAGAGCAGCTTGTCTTCTTTGGAATCATGGACAATCATGCAGGCCAGGCGTTCGAGTACCTTCGTAAACGGGAAGAGCAGCGCCGTTGTCAGGAGGTTGAAAATGGAATGGACGGCAGCGATGCCGACCGGATTGACGATATTTTCAATAAATGAGAATTTGAAAATGGCATTAAGAATATAAAAGACGGAAAGCCAGACGACTGTTCCGATAATGTTAAACGAAATGTGAACAACCGCCACGCGCTTCGCGTTCCGGTTGACACCGATAGAAGAAATAAGAGCCGTGACGCAGGTACCGATGTTCTGGCCCATGATGATCGGAATCGCCATCCCGTAAGTAACCTTTCCGGTAAGAGACAGAGCCTGCAGAATACCGACTGAAGCGGCCGAGCTCTGGATAATTCCGGTGACCAGCGTACCGACCAGAACGCCGACCAGCGGATTCGTAAAGGCCGTCAGGATGTTCGTGAACTCCGGCATATCCTTAAGAGGGCTCACGGCTGCAGACATCATATTCATACCGGTCATAAGAATAGAAAAGCCGACCAGCATTGTCCCGATGTCCTTGCGCTTCTGACGCTTCGACAGCATAATCATCAGCGTGCCGACCAGCGCAAATACCGGTGAGAAATATTCGGGGTTGAGAATTTTTATGAACGGATTAGAACTTGAGATGCCGGCAAGAGAAAGGATCCAGGCCGTCAGCGTCGTGCCGATGTTGGAGCCCATGATGACGCCGATCGTCTGCCCCAGCTCCATGATTCCGGAGTTGACGAAGCCGACCAGCATAACCGTCATCGCCGAAGAAGACTGGATCGCGATCGTGATAATTGCACCGAACAGCAACCCCTTGAACGGATTGTCGGTGACTTTCTGAAGCATCTTCTCCAGCTTGCCTCCTGTCATTTTTTCAAGCGAACTGGATAAAAGCGTCATACCGAAGAGGAAAAAAGCCAAACCGCCGAATAGCTGAATAAAAGAAAAGATGTCCAAAACAAAATCCCCTTTCCAAAACCTGAAGGTACAGTTTTCGTAGTCTGAGTTCGGATTATTCTATATTCATTTTTCGGAACAGGTTTATTATACCTTATTCCGCGGACGTTTTCCACTGGGTTTTTTATTTTGCGTAAAGGTCAGGATATTTTTAAATGCTGAAAGGCGCCAAACCGGCGTTGCGGAAAATCAGAGAAAAATCAAAGAGGGCCGCCGAATCGGGTTCAAAAGCGGTTGCAAAGCAGCATCTGAAAAATCTTTCTGAAATAAGAAAAGCCCCGAACCGCCTTCTAAATCAGGCAATCCGGAACCCTTCCCTCGAGCGCGAGACGGGAATCGGACCCGCGACCCCCACCTTGGCAAGGTGGTGCTCCACCGCTGAGCCACTCGCGCATTTCTTTATGTTTTGTAGAACAATGGATAATATACACTAAAATAGTTTTTGTGTCAACCATTTTCAAATGTCTTTTTTTATTCGTTCTTTAAAAGCGCCGAAAGCACATACTGACTGCTCTTGAAATTCTTCTGGCTGATGTTTTCCAGCCGGATCAGATCGAGATCCAGCCAAAGCTCGTCGGCGGCAACCATAATATGGGCGAAGAGGATGCCGAAATCAAATTCGTCCCAGCGTCCGCTGTGGGTAATATCCGGTTTCTTGGAAAAAATATGGATGCGGTTTCCCATGATGACAAAACGCCACGGCTGTGAATTTAAGGCAGACGGCGCGAGGCGCGCCGCCTCGAGTACTTCATTTACCCACTTTGCCGGCTGTTCCTTGTAAACGCACAGATCCTTAAGCTCTTCACGTTTCGCCTCTCCGGGTCTGCGTGTCAGAGGTTCCTTCGGCTTTCCAAAAGCCATCATGATGACAAACTCTTTCGTTCCCCGCAGCCGTGCATTCTTCGGGACACTTGTACCGCCGAGGAAACAGCTGCCAAGCCCGAGCGTCATCATATAAAGGCTGAGCTGCTCGCAGATATAGCCGGCATTCATCTCATATTTATCTTTCTTCTCGGAATAAATCGTAAGATAATAGGGCGCCTTAACGGAAAATAGCGCAAAAGGCGTATTCCGGCCATCCACATTCGTCGTAATCCCGATTTCCGTCTGGATTCCCGGGAAGAGAGAAGGGATGCCTTCGTAAAATTGGCCAATATCCGACAATACCTCCTTGTCAGCAGGCTCCATCAGAAAATGCCGTATAGATTTTCTTGCAAAAATCGCATTATATAGGTTCATGACTTAAGTTTAGCGCATGTACGTTCCTATTTCAATAAAAGGTTGCAAAAAAAGTCCCCTTATTTTAGAATTGCATCATATGGATATCAGATGAATGCCTTATCCGAAAGGAGCCTCATGAAAGCTGCCGACTGGAAAATAAAAGATTGTAAAAAGAAAGCACGCCAGACGCTTAAGAAAGATTATTGGAGGATGGTGGCGGTTTGTTTCATCATAGCGCTCCTTTGCGGCGTACATTCCGCTTCCGTCAGCCTGGTACTGAAATCTTCCGACTCTCATCTGCTGGATACAGCGGTAAATTCACTGACGGATAAGACCGGAATAACGAACAATGTCGAAGGGAGCGACGCCATAAATCCTTACAGCGGCGGAGATTCAAGTGCGCTTATTTTACAGATGATCGGAAAACTGACAGATGCGGATCCCAATATCTCCGGGGCGCAGATTGCCGCTGTACGGACTGCCTATACCGTTCTCAGCGCTTTAATCCCGAATAATTCAGTCCTTTCAAATCTTCTTACGGTCATGAATTCCGTGATCCTGCGTCAGTTTTCAATTGTAACCATTATACTGACCGTTGTGCTTCTCCTGCGTTTCCTTTACAGCATCTTTATCAGCAATATCCTTCTTGTCGGAGAAAAGCGGTTCTTTCTTGAAACACGGCTGTATCACGACACGCAGCTTTATTCCATGTTTCATACTTTCCAGGTAGGGCGGGTAAAAAAAGCGGCGAAAGTCATGTTCCTCAAGTATCTTTTCAATACTCTCTGGTGGCTGACGATCATCGGCGGAGCTGTCAAGCACTATGAATATGCCATGATTCCCTGGCTGCTATCTGAAAATCCCGATCTTGACTGGAAAACGGTTCATGCCCTCTCCAAAGAAATGATGAAGGGAAATAAGCTGCACGCCTTTTTCCTGGACTTTTCTTTTATCGGCTGGAACCTGCTGAGTGTCATCACTTCCGGTCTTTCTGACTGCTTCTTCGCCGCTCCTTACAGCGTCGGCGCCTGGTCTGAACTCTATATGGTCCTGCGGGCGGATTACATCTCTAAAAACGGAAAATACGCAGAATGCTTCTGCGACATTTATCTTACGGAGCGTCCGTCTGACACGCCGGAAAGTGTTTACGGCCTGAAAGGCGGTTTCGTGCAGCTTGCTTCCGAAATCAAAATCGGTGCAGTAAATACTGTAAAGATTGTAAAAACCGGTGCCGTCAAAGCCGTCGATAATGTCGCGGCTGACTTTACGGAGGCTGTAAAACCGGATACCGCTTCAAAGCTTCGTCAGAGCGCTGCAGAAGCAGCAATCGGCAGGACGAAGATGAAGCTGGATATCTATCCCAGAGAGCTTTCTCCGATTCAGCCGGATGCACGCCTGAAAGAATGGGAGGAACGTCCGATTAACGCCGGCCGCCACTATGGCTTCACGTCCTATATCCTTCTTTTCTTCATTTTCTCCTTCGTCGGCTGGGTCTGGGAAGTCAGCCTGCATCTTGCCCAGACAGGTGAATTTGCAAACCGCGGTACGCTTTTCGGGCCCTGGCTGCCAATCTACGGAACGGGCGGTGTCGTTGTACTCCTCTTCTTCCGCAGATGGCTGAGGAATCCTGTTCTTACTTTTGCCGTTTCTTCTATAGCCTGCACAACAATTGAATACTTTACATCGCTTGCCATTTCCCTGACGAGCCACGTCATGTACTGGGACTATACCGGCATGTTCATGAATTTCCAGGGACGCATCTGCCTTGCCGGCGCAATTGCTTTCGGAATCGGCAGCATGGGCTTTATCTACTTTATCGCCCCGCGTCTTGACGACTGGCTGATTCTCAGGATTCCGATGAAGGCCCGCGTCGCCGCCTGTGCGCTTCTTCTGGCTCTTTTCGGCTGTGACGCCGTATATTCACATTTTCATCCGAATATAGGAAAGGGCATCACGGATACAGCCTGCATCCTTTCACCGGATGATTTTGTGGAAAATGCAGGAAAGTCCATTTCCGGTTATTTAAAACCGTAAGCGGCAGACAGCCTTTTGGTACCGGCATCCGGTTGCAAAACCTTTTTTCCTGCAGGCTGCTTTTAGGGCGGTCACGCCTGCACCCTGCCGCAAATTGATTCTGACACAGCAAATTTATTAATTCCACGGGAGGTTCATTATGTTTGCAGATCATTCGCTTGACTACATTATTATCGGTTTTCTGGTCGTCGTCATTGTCGCTTTTCTGATCGGAAAGGGGCCCGCCCTCATGCGCTTCTTCGAAGGAAACCGCCAAAAACCCAAGGATGCTCCGGAATATGACCAGGCCAGGCTTAAAAAAGCTGTATTGATTCTCTGCTTTATTTTCCTTGCCTGCGAGCTTGTCCTGCTCTTCTTTGACACCGTTCCTTATGTGGCCCTTGTGACCGTTATTATTGAAATCGTTACCTTTATCTGCATCTGCGTTTATTTTGTCAAACGCGTAAGGATCAAGTAAGGCAGGCTGAAAACTGCCGGACGCGGAAGCACGGCCGGCCGCATAAAGGTCCGGAGAAATATGCAGTGACCGGGCGGACGCATATTCGTCAACTAAGGATTTGACAAACCTCGAAGAGGGTTTATAATAAAATGAAATATTTTCGAGGAGGAAAAGGATATGGGTGTGAAGAAACAGGACATCGACTGGGGCTCCATCGGCTTCAGCTATATCAAAACAGACAAAAGGTATGTCTCGAACTATAAAAACGGCGCATGGGATGAGGGAGCGCTTATTGATGATGATATGATCTGCATATCTGAATGCGCCGGCGTCCTTCAGTACTCACAGTCCGTATTTGAAGGCCAGAAGGCCTATACGAATGTAAATGGCGAGATTGTCATTTTCCGTCCGGACCAAAACGGTATCCGTCTGGAAAATTCCGCAAAAAGGCTTGAAATCCCGGTTTTCCCGAAAGAGCGTTTTGTAGAAGCCGTCAAAGAAGTGGTTAAGGCAAATGAATCCTGGGTACCGCCCTACGGCACAGGTGCATCTTTGTATATCCGCCCGTATATTTTCGCAACAGGCCCGGTCATCGGCGTCAAACCTTCTGATGAGTATCAGTTCCGGATCCTGACGACTCCGGTAGGCGCTTATTTTAAAAACGGACCCGTTCCCCTTACCATCCAGATTGCGGATTTTGACCGTGCGGCACCGCGCGGCACAGGTCATATCAAGGCCGGCCTTAATTATGCCATGAGCCTGCATGCCATCGTAGAAGCCCATAAAAAAGGCTTTGATGAAAATCTCTATCCGGATTCCGCAACGCGTACCAAAGTCGAAGAGACGGGCGGCGCCAACATCATTTTCATAAAGGGAAATAAATTTGTCACCGTCAAATCGCCGTCTATCCTGCCGTCCATCACACGCAAATCCCTTGAATTCGTTGCCGGTCACTATCTCGGAATGGAAGTCGAGGAACGCGAGATCCCGCTTACCGAGCTTCCGGAATTTGACGAAGCCGGTCTCTGCGGTACTGCCGCTGTCATTTCTCCTGTCGGAAAGATCGTAAACGGGGATACAGAAATCTGTTTCCCGAGCGGCATGAAAGAAATGGGCCCGAAGATCAAAAAGTTGTACAGCACGCTTATCGATATCCAGCTGGGACGTGTGGAAGCTCCCGAGGGATGGATCTGCCGCGTTGAATAACTCATGAATACCATACGCAAGTAACAAGATAAAATAAAAGCGGGATGATACCGGATAAATTCGGTATCATCCCGTTTTTTCTGCTTTTTACTGCTTCTGCTCTTCTGCCGCCGCCTGCCCGAAAAGGTCTTCGGTCTCGTGGATAATCTGCATATCCTCAGCGCTCAGTTTCATGTTG
Source organism: Lachnospiraceae bacterium UBA1066 (assembly GCA_002316215.1). Classification (GTDB taxonomy): domain Bacteria; phylum Bacillota; class Clostridia; order Lachnospirales; family Lachnospiraceae; genus Chordicoccus. The sequence goes on from DCDB01000294.1 coordinate 10,997, forward strand.
TAATGGTAGGAGGTTCCGTCTGCCGCCTGGACGCGGAGATCAAAAACAGTTCCTTCTCCGATGGCTGCAGGATAAATCCTCTGGGCAAAAGGAAGCAGTCTTGGATGATTTTTCGAAAAGCGCTCCCAAAGTCCTTTAATTTTTAAAAGATGCAATGGATTAAACATTTTTATGCCTCACTGATTTTTAAATAATTTTATTTTCTCTGCTGCCGACACTTTGACAGAATGGACTTCATACGGCAGTATTTCCGTCATAAAGGAAACCCCGTCGTTCAGCGCCTGGATGACGCCCTGGCAGCAGGCTATGTTAATATCGGTAAAGATGTTGATCTTGCAGATGCCTCCTGCAATGGCTTTCGTAAAGTCGCGGTCTGAAAGCCCGGATCCGCCATGAAGCACCAGAGGTATCCCTGTGGCCTCCGAAATAGCCCGTATGCGTTCGAAATCAACCTTAGGCTTGAACTTATAGGCCCCGTGCGCCGTCCCGGCCGCTATAGCCAGAGCATCCACTTTCGTACGCGAAACATACTCGGCTGCCTGGTCAGGGAGCGTGTAATAATCGGTCGGACCGTTTTCACCGATTTCCGACGCATCCGGGATATGGCCAAGCTCTGCTTCAACAGAAACATTCATCCTGTGGGCTTCCGCCGTAAGGGCCGATACCCTTTCAACATTATTTTCAAACGCATCCATCGAGCAGTCAAAATTCACAGACGTAAATCCCAGCTTTACGGCTTCCATACAGGATTCAGCAGAAAGACCGTGATCAAAATGAACTGCGACCGGTATATTTGCCTTTTTCGCCATGACGAGAGCAAAAGAAGCGAATTCATCCAGCGGGCAGAGCTGCAGCTGGCTTTCCTCTATTCCCAGAATAACAGGAGCCTTCTGTTCCTCAGCAGCCTCGATAATGGCCCGCGCCATTTCTGCTGTTACAGCGTTAAAATGTCCTACCGCGTATTTCTTCTCCATTGCAGGCAGAAGCAACTCTTTTAGGTTGACCAGCATAAACGCACCTCCTTGAATTAATGGTGGAACAGGCGTATTCCTGTGAAGGCCATTGCCATATGATATTTGTTGCAGCATTCGATAACCGCGTCATCTCTCACGGAACCGCCGGGCTCGGCGACGTACTTCACGCCGCTCTTTCTGGCACGCTCGATATTATCTGAAAACGGGAAGAAAGCGTCCGATCCGAGCGAAACGTCCGAGGCCTGATCCAGCCACGCACGTTTCTCTTCTTCTGTAAAGACTTCCGGTTTTTCTTTAAATACTTTCTGCCAGGCACCGTCCGCAAGGACATCCATGTATTCATTTCCAATATAAACGTCAATGGCATTGTCACGATCCGGTCTTTTGATGCCGTCAACAAACTGAAGCTCCAGTACCTTCGGGCTCTGACGAAGAAGCCAGTTATCCGCCTTATTCCCGGCAAGCCGCACGCAGTGTACACGGGACTGCTGTCCTGCTCCGACGCCGATAGCCTGCCCGTCTTTTGCATAGCAGACCGAATTGGACTGCGTGTATTTCAGCGTTATGAGGGAAATAATAAGATCCCGCTTTGCAGCATCCGGAAGTTCTTTATTTTCCGTAACGACATCAGCCAGAAGCGCCTCGTCAATCACCAGCTCATTGCGTCCCTGTTCAAACGTAATTCCAAAAACATCCTTATGTTCAAGCTTCCCCGGCTCATAGGACGGATCGATTTCGATAACCGTGTACTTTCCGTCTTTCTTCTGCTTTAAAAGCTCCAGCGCCTCATCCGTATATCCCGGTGCAATCACGCCGTCCGAAACCTCTCTTTTAATAATCTTAGCCGTCGACGCATCGCAGATATCCGACAGAGATATAAAATCACCGAAAGAGCTCATACGGTCTGCGCCTCTGGCTCTTGCATAAGCGCAGGCAAGAGGAGAAAGTTCTTCCATATCATCCACGAAATAGATCTTTTTCAGAGTGTCGGAAAGCGGTATGCCGACAGCCGCGCCCGCAGGCGAAACATGCTTAAAAGAAGCCGCCGCCGGAAGCCCTGTTGCCTTTTTCAGATCCCGCACAAGCTGCCAGCCGTTTAGGGCATCCATAAAATTTATATAACCGGCCTTTCCGTTTTTCACCTCAAGCGGAAGATCACGCCCGTCATTCACAAAAATGCGTGAAGGTTTCTGGTTCGGATTGCATCCGTATTTCAATTCAAGATCTTTCATCTGCACACTCCTTTTATCGGCTTTACCGCCTGCACAATTAGTTTTCCTCATGGTAAGACACGCCTCAAGTTTTCGGACCATCCGGAACGCACGATCCCAAAAATCCCGGCTTATTTGTTTTTATTGACAATTTTCGTCTCATACCTGCCTGTCGCAATGTCGATATAACGGACAAACAGGGAAACCTTGTTCTCTTCATTCAGGCTGTCCCAGATAAGACCGGTAAATTCTTCAAGGCTGTCAGGAATCTCAACCGGCAGCGGCTCACCTTCAAAACTTGGCAGCGGACTGCCATCATCCACATAAGTGCTGATAAAATGTCCGCAGCCTGCAACTGCCGGCGAATAGGAAAATGTATAGCGGTTTACAGATTCCGGATTCCCGTCCGCGCTCTTAAGAATTGACAGCGCATAGTTAAAATCTTTATCCTGCAAATGGATGATCCCGGAAATCCGCGGCGTATAATTCGGGCCGTCCGGCTCGAATTCACGGCTTCTTAAAGACTGCTCAAAAGTAAGCTGCCTGTCCATCCCCTCGTAGACCGTATCGGTCTGATCCCCGTTCGTAATAATTGTTTTCGTCCCCAGGACGCGCACAGGCGCATAGATAATAAGGCTCGGATCTTCCATCCTGGATTCATCAAAAGCCTGCGTCCGAAGACCGCTTCCGTCAGACACGAAAATCCGGTTTCTCGAATTTACGCTCCGCCCCATGATGAAGTAGGCTGCGGCGGCTTTCGTTCCGTCTTCTGAACGTCCGAGTACGATTCCCCTGCCCGGATAAGATTTCGATTTAAGGATATCTCCCAGATTCTGCTTCTTCAATTTTCACTCTCCTTTTCTTCCTTTGCGGAGCGGCAGCTCGATGCATTCGATCGGCATGCCGTAAAGCTCCGAAAGAGCCAGAAGGTCATGGTATTTTATATCCGTGCCCCCTGTTTCCCAGTTCACTATTGTCTGTTTGTTCCTGTGCAGGGCTTTTGCCGCATCTTCCTGCGTCATACCTGCATTGACTCTTGCTGCTTTAAGTTTAATCTTTGGTATCGTCATATTCCACCCCTCAAATGGCATTTGCATTCTGTAAAGACATGGTAATCCATTTAAAATGGATTTGCAAGATGAATAACTTCATAATAATGGCCATAAGTATTTATTTGCAGTTCAATTAAAATGTATTATGGTATCAGGTACATTACTTGGTTGGGAGCATCTGAATGCCTGAAGAAAAAAGCCGCAAAGACATACTGTCCGAAAACCTCAAAAAGTATCTGGATGCCAATGGCTTCACCGAGAAAGAGGCAGCCCTTAAGATTGGCGTGTGTCCGACGACATTTAACAGCTGGACGCGCAGGATATCCTATCCCCGTGAGTGCAATCTTTCTAAAATGGCTGAATTCTTTCACATCCCGACTGAAAACTTAACCGAAAGCTCCCTGGTTGCAGATCAGCGGAAACGTTATCTTACAATCGGAGCATCAGATGTACTGAACTATTACGGAACAGATAAAACCTTTCAGAAATGGTGCGATCTCGGACTTAAGTTCCGCCGGGAAGGCCGTCTGGAAAGATATTTCTCCGAGCTCATCAAAGAAAAATGATCTTTCCATATACGGCAATTATAAGCGCTGTCCGGAAAGCAGAAGCGCTCTGCGAAAGATTTTGCTTTATACGGCAATTGTAACAATATAGCCGCTTGAATTATCACCGGAGAGCTCGTACACGCCTTCCGGTTTTCTTATTGTCTTATCCGCAGTATAGAAAATACTGAACGTACCGGTGTCACAGGTGACAGAAAGCGGCGCATCCTGTGAGGTGTTATTTTTCAGGTAGTCAAGATATTCTTCAAGACAAAGGTTGTTGGCATACATGTAGGCGGCATGCGGAACACCGACATAACGGAAATGCCAGGCCTCATTGCTGATTTTCGTAATGGCCTGCTTGTCCTCGGCATATCTTCTGATAAAACCGTAATGCCAGCTGTTATCTTTCATCCAGACGGCATTGTCGCTTTCTGAAAAGCTGCCTTCCGACCCGTCATCATAAAAGATGCCGAGATCAACAGCAAGTCCCGTATGATGCTCACTGAATCCGGGTACTGCCACATACTTTTCCGCATAGCTTTCTCCGTAAGTCTTAACGGCATCGTCCCAGACCTGCTGCTGGTACTCTTTCGTACGGTAAGCAGAGGAAATACCGGTGTAACTTGTTCCCATCGCCTGATCGCAGGCAGCAATCATAGCATCCAGTGACGAAAGGACACGCCCGGCAACCTGGAATTCTTCTTTTCCGACAGGATAGGAAAAGCTCTGTGACTCCCTGATATTCTTAAGATCAATTGAGGATGCATTGCGTTCAAAATCATACGCCTGATCCGCATTGATCAAAATGAGATCGCCTGTATACTTTTCGTCTTCGGTAAGGCTTACAGTTTCTGTCTGGACAGAAGTTCCTGAAACCGCAGAATCCGAAACTGACGACGCAGCCGGCGATGCAGCAGACCCAGTCGCGGAACCCGCGGATGCGGCCGAAGAGCCTGAAGACCCGGCCGAAGAGACCGGCGATTGCGAAGATGTCTGATTTGACCCGGAGGAAGAAGATGCCAAAGATTCAGAAGAAGCTTCCCGCGATACAGAAGACTCATCTCCGCCCTGATTCTTTTTAGCCTGCAGCGTAACATAAAAAGCCGCAGCTGCAAGGAGTACAATAAGAATCCCCATGACAGTAATGGCGATCTTTCTCTGCTTCTTTTTGCGTCTGCGTCTTTCTCTGCTGTTCATTTCACTCATAGATTCACTTCTTTGCCCGCGTCAACGCAGCGCGCTGCCGCATAAAGATAATCAGACAGGCGGTTCAGGTATCTTTCAGTATCCGGATCTGCACGCATCACGCGCGTCAGCGATACATAAGCCCTTTCCGCCCGTCTTGCAACCGTACGTGCGATATCGATTTTTGCCGAAAAAGCACTCTTTCCGGGCAGGATAAATTTCATCTCCAGCCGAAAAGATGCCAGTATCCTATCCATTTCTTCTTCCAGCTTTGCGGTTTCGTCTCCGGACAGCTGATTGCGGCCCGGATAGCGTTCTCCTTCCGCAGAACGGCTGGCACCGGCCATAATGCGTATCAGGTTCTCCTGGATTCCCGAAAGACAGGCACGAAAATGCTCCGACTGTGTTTCTGCTTTCAGAAGCCCCAGCCAGCTGGTAAGTTCATCCCCGGCCCCGAAGAATTCAATTCTCGGATCATCCTTCATAAGCCTTGAGCCGTTGAGCGTCGTCATGCCGCCGTCTCCGGATTTTGTCGTCAGCATCGAATTCATGCGTCACATTTCCCCGTTATTTTTTTCATGAACCGAATTTCTCCATAAATTGTGCCAAAGGCTTGAGCGTCACATCCAGGTTCTTTATGGCATCGTTCAGGGAATCAATGTCTATGCCGTTGATCGCCGTCTTAAGATCGCTTACGGTTCCGTTCAGCTCCGCCATATCCAGCTTTGAAACAGCCGGAAGCACGGTGCTGTTCAATGTATCAAGGGATTTATCCACCTTGGTAATGGTATTTACCGTTTTCGGCACAATCACAACGGCACTGACCGCCAGCACGGCAAGGATTATCGCCGTAAGTATCATATGTATCTTCTGTACACGAAGCTGACGTTTCATCAGGCTGACAAGTTCTTCATTTCCCATAAAGATACCTCCGGCGCAGGATCACCCCTTGATTATTTTTACATAAAAATACCGGTTGCGGGGACCGTCGAACTCGCAGAAATAAATATCCTGCCAGATTCCCAGGATCATCCGTCCGTTTTCAATAATCACCGTCTTTGATGCACCGACGGCCGAACTCTTCATGTGCGCAAATGAATTGCCTTCCTCATGCAGATATTCATTATCATACTTCGGAAAAATCTTTCCGAAACCGTAAAGGAAATCATGCTGGACATCCGCGTCGGCATTTTCGTTGATGGTGATTCCAGCCGTTGTATGAGGACAATAAATCGTGACGATTCCGGAAACGATGCCGCTTTTTTCAATATCACCGCGGACTGTGTCCGTAATAGCGATCATTTTTTCTTCGTCTTCGATACGCAATTCATGCTTGAATAAATTCATTTTTCAGATTCCTCTGTCTCAGTGAGGATGTACGGTTCAATGGCCTTCAGGAAATCATCGCAATGCTCCGAATGGATAACCAGGGAAAGCGGGCGCGACAGATCCAGGCTTAAAACTCCCATAATAGATTTTCCGTCAATAATATACCGACCGGTAAGAAGATCCACGTCAAACGGGAAAGGGGAGGCTTTTGTTACAAAATCCTTAACATCATTAATGTCCTTGAGGCGGATTGTAAGTTTCTTCATTTTTACTCCTTCCGATGATTTCAGTCATCTTCAACTGAATAGTTAGGTGCTTCCTTTGTGATGTGGATATCGTGCGGATGCGATTCCTTCAGGGACGCCGAAGTAATCTTGACAAAATGAGTATCATTCTTGAGCGATTCAATATTCTTACATCCGCAATAGCCCATGCCGGAACGAATACCTCCGACCAGCTGGAATACCGTATCTTCTACGA
>DCDB01000127.1 GCA_002316215.1 Lachnospiraceae bacterium UBA1066
CAGTTTCCCGCCGATGAATGCGTCGTATCAGAAGCGGTAACAGCATTTTACAGCTGTATCACTGCGTATTTCTTTGCAAATTCAATCGGGAAATAGCTGAGTTTCGATTTCCGCAGGCCTTCCAGACCGACATCATCCTCCCTGTTGATAAGATGGACAGAAGGAAATTCATGAAGAAGAAATTCCCTGTTGATAACCTGATAAAGGCCGTCAATCTCAGGGTTCGCCTTTTCGATATGAATAACGGCCATGTCCTCCGACTCATTGAGGCTTCCGATAGAGAAGGCCTGAAGCTCACCGTCAATATAAATGCCGCCCATTTTCGCTCGGATGACGGCGCAGTTTTTCAGGATATTATGAATGCCCTCTACCTCGTAGTCCAGATGCTGCTCCGCATCCTCTCCCTTCGTGTCGCGCCATTTTGCAAGAAATGCAAAAACGGCATCCCGGCACGAACAGTCGAGCGTTCGGTATTCATAGCGGCCTTCATACTCTTTCACAAACTTATTGTAGTGGTTCTTCTTTTTGTGCAGCTTTTTGCCTGCGAGTGTCCTCATAGCCTCGCCGTCATAAATATAATCCCTGAAATCCGTCTCTTCCTTCACCTGGAATTCAGAAGGCGAAAGCTGCAGTACCTGGATCGCCTCTTCATCCGCCAGCTTGATCATCAGCGGTTTCCTGAGGACAGTATTAAAATAAAGCTTTATTTCATTGAAGCAGTAGGCCATGTCCGCGTCACGGCACAGCGGCATTGCCGCAAAAGCATCCTCTTCCGTTCCATAGAGCCAGAGCAGGCCGACTTCCTTACCGTCGCGATGAGCCACCGCCGCCCGGGCATTATAATAATCTTTCCATAAATAACTCTCGAGCGGAACGCTGTCCGCCGTCTTATTCGGCCTGAGCCCGTAAAACGGACGGTACCGTTCCAAATCCTCCGCTTCAAGATCCTTAAATCCGATAGCAGAAAGTTGCGCCTTCGTAAGCTGTTTCTCCTGTGCCTGCTGTTCCTGCGTCTGAGGCTCCTGAACCTGAACTTCCTGAGCCTGATCTTCCTGAGCCTGATCTTCCTGAGCCTGATCTTCCTGAGCCTGATCTTCCTGCGTAAATATTTCCGCTATTCCCGGTTCTGACATTTCCCTGACAGCCTTTCCGGATTTCTCCGTTCTTTTTTTATAAAATAATGAAGCTTTTTGGGATAAAACTATTCCGGTTTTCATTATAGCAGATTTCACTTATAAAGTATAGTAATTTAGTAGGGAATTGTTTTCGAACCTTCTGTTTTTATCGCCCTGTTCACGGGATCTTACAGCAACTGGATGTCCTTGTTTTAAAAACGGGCTTTCATCCCGGCTGCAGGCAACCGATATGAAAGCCCAGATCCTTAAAAATCCGCTGCCGTAAGCGTCGTTCCGGAATAATCCTTCCCGCCTACCGTAAGTGTCGTTCCATCCGCCACAACTACCTTCGCGCTGCCGTCAATGCTCAGCGAAGAGATGAGGGAAGTACCTGTGACGTTCCAAATGGCGTCTTCTGTCAGGGACATATTGACAGAATTCCCTCCATTGCTGTAAATCTTATTAGCGACCTCTCCGATACCGAAATACTCGCTGATTGAAAATGATGTGTTCTGATAGTTCCTGGCAAAATCAGCGGCCATATCATCACTGTCATAGGCAAAGCCGCCATTCCGTTTTACTAAAGCGGAACCGTCATAGGTGCAATGGACGGAAGCGGTGGAAGCAGCCGCACCGCTTAAAGAAGCGCCTGTTCCGAGATTCACGTTAAGCGCCGTTGCCTTTAAACCGTTCGAACCCGAAGCATTGTAAATGTTTCCGCTGTAATTTCCGTTTGTAAATGTAAACTCCTGCTTCGTGCTGTCTGCCGTCGCCTGCGTCTTCGGGAATCCGGCTGTTTCTGTATGCGTCGGAATAAAATTCTGGCTTCCGCCGTTAGTGTTCGCCGCATCGTCTGCCGCCATCATACCGCCGTTAGTCGTATCATCATTATCCATGACCTGGATCAGGACGCCGCCGTTGGTAATATCGGCGCCATCCGCCGTCGCCGTCAGCTGTTCATTTGACGCACCGCTCTTTACAAGGAAGGTAGCGAAGCCGGATTTAACGGAGGTTCCGCTCTCAATGCTGATGCTGTTCGTATTCTGGTGGGCCATAAATCCGAATGTATCGGAATTAATCACAGTAGCCTTATTCTCCGCGGCTGTATAAGAATAAACCGTACTGTCCGCCGCATTCCTGAGCTCGTAGGTTTTTCCCTTTTCAAGGGAAGAATAGACAGCGCTTCCGCCCGTGAAAATCGTAGCGTAAGTGCCGACATTCAGCGTTGCTCCGGCAAAGATTTCGACGGCATTTCCGATGGCATAAGTACCGTAGCCGCTGCCGTAATTTACCGTATAAGGATTATCCAGTGTTTCGGCGATCTGGCCGCCGCTCTCCTGAAGCAGATGCCGGCTTTCATCTTTATTATTCAGTGTAAGAGACGTATTGAAAATGTTCAGCGCCATATTGCTCCCGGAATCGGTTGACAGAACAGCCCAGGCTCCGGCGCTCGTTTCGGAATCAATAAAGTTGGAAGTTGTATTGCTGCCCATCATATTCGAGCAGCGGGAAGTGCCCATGATGCCCAGGATCCACGGAGGCGCTGCCATAAGCGTCTGCGCCGGTGAATTCATGTAAGCTTTATAAAGAGTGCCTCCATCGGACTGAAGGACGGAATTCTTTACCGTCACTGTAGCTCCGTCGTCCGCAAAAACCGGCATCGTCGCCACGCCGGAAGTATGGATTTTTGTATTATCCACTGTGACCTTGGATTTTGAGCCGAAAACCGCAACAGCCGTCCCTTTTCCCGAAAAATCGCAGGTATCCGTTCCGCTGGCATTTGTCAGAAGATTAATAACCGCATCCTTGACGGTATATTCTGCATTGTCGATCAGGATTCCGTTGTCTCCGGAGGCCGTATCCTCAATGGTAACTGAAGAGGCCGAAGAACCGTCGAAGGTTCCGCCCGAAATCCGGTCCGTCACCGATTTCGTCTGGTCGACGCCGTCGGACGTGACATAAAGCGCTGCACTGTAGTCATAGTCATTTCCCGCAGTCGAGGCAGCATCCGTTCCGCCCATATTCCATGAACCAAGCTGTCCTTCCGCTTTTTCTGAACTGCCTCCGGACATATCGCCGCCCGCCGAAGAATTCGCAGCGCCGCCGGTTTCAGATAAAAAGGTCACCGAAGCCGCTGTTCCGTCGCTGTTCAGGACAACTGAGATTTCGGCGCCTTTCGTCAGGCCGTCACGGCTTTCTTTCCGGTTTCCTCCCTGGCCGCCCATACCGTCCTGGCCGGACAGATCCCCGCCCGGCATCGCGCCGCCGGACATATCACTGCCCGGCTTTGCGGGAGGCGTTGTACCGCTGTCCCCGGAATCGGTTCCTGTGCCGTTCTGGTCAGGCATCGCGCCGCCGGACATATCACTGCCCGGCTTTGCGGGAGGCGTTGT
>DCDB01000345.1 GCA_002316215.1 Lachnospiraceae bacterium UBA1066
TTGATTTCTTTTTCACTTACGGGTAAAAGGGACTTCCGCCAGAGCTCCAGCGTATCGGGCTATCCGTAAAACCTGCTTTCTTGATAAAGCCCCGGAAGCAGCCGCAGGCAGTCCATGGCAATATTTTCTGAATATGTTTTGCGCGAAGCGCTGAAGAAAATATGCCATGGACTGCCTGTGGCGGAAAATTTTGATTTCTTTTCGGCTTACGGGTAAAAGGGACTTCCGCCAGAGCTCCAGCGTATCGGGCTATCCGTAAAACCTGCTTTCTTGATAAAGCCCCGGAAGCAGCCGCAGGCAGTCCATGGCAATATTTTCTGAATATGTTTTGCGCGAAGCGCTGAAGAAAATATGTCATGGACTGCCTGTGGCGGAAATTTCGTATTTTTCGAGTTCTACAAACTCCATCTTCTTGACCTATCGGTCAAGAAGCATCACTCGCTCTAAAGAGCTCGCTCAATTCATGTTTCTTTCGGGTGTTATGGCGCTGCACAGTCCTGGCATTTCTATCCGGGCTGCGGAAGCAGAAATATCAATAGCCACTCCATATTTGCCACTAAAAATCAATATAGGTGTATGTAAGGACTTGATTAATCCGGAGAAAAATGTGCGGATCTGTGGCCGCGCCGTAACGGGAAGAAAAATATAGTTTTGTGCCATGTTCTTATATAGCATCACTATGTTATAATGAGGATACAGCAGGGCAGGGATCCCATGAATACGGAACGTATCTTTGACGGGCGTGAGGCGGCAGGCATTATCCGTGAAATAAAACGGACGGATCGGTAGCGTTGTCTATTATCGCTATGACTGCCAATGCCTGTAAAAGAATCTTGAAAAATGCCTTTCTGCATGAATGAACGGGCTTATTTCCAAGCCGATTGATTTAGAGAACTATTAAAAACATTATAAGAAACGATTGCAGAACCAGTGATTTAAGAACGATCCTATCCTATGTTGAATTATGAGAATCATAATCGGTCAGGAGAACGAAATATATGGAGAATGCCAACGAAATATTTTCAGAATGTGAAATCCGCTGCTACGAAGCCATGCCGATTCCGCTGAGCATATTCCAAAAGGAAAAAGGGATATTCAGGCTTGTTCTGGTCTCTGACGGCATGTGTTCATTCCTGGGCATTCCGCGTAAGGAAATGATTCTGTATTGGGGAACGGATATTTATTATTACATTCATCCGGATGACAGGCAGATCTTGGATGATTCGATGACATATACGCGGCTTCATCCGCAGAATGATATCAGTTCGATATTTCGGATGGGTACAAAAGAACATGGATATATATGGGTGGCCAGCAACGGAAATGGAACTAAGAAAGAGAATGGAAAAGAGCTTCTCTTTTTCAGCTTTTCAAATGTCACCGATCAAAAACTGATTTCTCTGTCCATTCAGGAGGAAAAACGTAAAAATGATCTGCTTATGGATAAAATCCTGAGCACGACCAAGACATCTATTTTCTGGAAGGATGCCGACCGCAGATTTGTCGGTGTCAATCAGGCGTTCCTGGATTATTATGGTTTCCCTGATGATAAGGTGCTGATTGGTAAAACGGATGAAGATGTCGGGTGGCATACCGATCCGGATCCCTATAAAAATGATGAGATTCAGGTCATCAAAAATGGGATGAGCACTTACCGTGTCCATGGCAAGTGCATGGCCAAAGGAGAAAACCGGGACATCGTTGCGAGCAAGAGCCCGCTTTATATTGATGGTAAGATAGCCGGTCTTGTCGGCAGTTTTGAAGACGTCACTACCGAGTACCGGCAAAGGGAACAGATTGAAAAGCTCAATGAAGATCTGAAGGCGAAATTAAGTGAAGAAGAAATCTTAAAGAAGAAAGCCGAATCTGCAAATGAGGCAAAGAGCCATTTCTTTTCCAATATGTCTCACGATATCCGCACGCCGATGAACGCGATTGTAGGCCTGACGGCTATCGCAAGGCAGCATATAAACGAGCCGCATAAAATTGAAGATTATCTGGAAAAGATCGACAGCTCCTCGAAAGTGCTGCTCAGCCTGATTAATGATGTGCTGGATATGTCTGCAATCGAGAACGGAAAGATGAAGATGTCATCGGACTCTTTTGATATGAAGACTGTCCTGAACGGAATCTCATCCGTATATTTTACACAGTGTGAGAAAAAGGGCGTTGAATTTTCATTGGCCGCGAATCTTGTTCACGAAAGTTATATCGGCGACAGCCTGCGGCTCAATCAGATTCTTTTGAATCTGATCTCGAATGCATATAAATTCACGGATGCCGGCGGTTCGGTCCATGTCGTGGTCAAACAGGTATCAGAAGACGGGGATACGGCGCGTCTTTGCTTCAGGGTTTCAGATACCGGCTGCGGAATGGGAGAGGAAATGCTGAAACGTCTCTACGGAAGGTTTGAACAGGAAAACATGGAGATAGCGCGGAGGCACGGAGGAAGCGGTCTTGGGCTTTCCATTGCAAAGGATCTTGTAGAACTCATGGATGGGTCGATCCGGGTAAAATCATCCCCAGGCAAAGGAACAGAATTCACGGTCGAACTTCCGATGAAGATATCGGTGAAAAAGGCAGTCAGGGTAAATGAAAAATTCAGAATTCTGGTTATTGACGATGAACAGGATGAACTGGATTATACAGGTCTCATCCTAAAGCGGCTGGGCATGGATTATGATCTGGCTCATGATGGTGAAGAGGCGATTGCATACCTTGAAAAATCAAAATCAGAAGGGGAAAAGTACAATCTGTGCTTCCTGGACTGGAGAATGCCCGGTATGTCCGGTAAGGATACGGCAAAAAAGATACGGTCTGAATTCGGCAGCGATATGCCGCTGGTCGTGGTATCGGCATACGATGTGGCCCAAATAGAGGATGAAGCAAAGAATATCGGTATTACGAGATTTATTTCAAAACCGCTGTTCCAGTCGACCGTATACAATGTGATCCAGGAACTGCTGCTGAAAATTGATCCGAAGCAGCGCCCGGAGGCAAGCAGGAACTTCGACTTCGCCGGAAAAAAGGTGCTCGTGGCCGAGGACAATGAGTTGAATCGCGAGGTTGCGGAAGGCCTTCTGAAATTTGTAAATATTCAGGTGAGTTTTGCTGAAGACGGGAAAAAAGCAGTTGAAGAATTTCAAAACAAACCCGAAGGAACCTATTTTGTCATTTTGATGGATGTGCAGATGCCTGTCATGAACGGTTATGAAGCGACAAGAGCTATACGCACGTTTCCGCGTAAAGATGCGAAAATGATTCCGATCTATGCTATGACTGCGGACGCCTTTGAATCAGATGTGAAGAAAGCAAAGGAAAGCGGAATGAATGGTCATATTCCAAAACCGATCAATCCGCAGGAATTATATGAATGTCTTCAGAACATTGCTGATGGAACTGACCATCAGTAAACGGGACAACTTAAAATGAATCCTTCACATTCTTCGCTATTGTAGAACGAACAGAAAAACATCTTCCTTGAGCTATTAGCCGGGTGTTGAATTTTTGCTCTGATATTCGGAAGGTGTCATTCCGGAATACTTACGGAAAACACGGTAATAATACTTGATATTGTCATAACCGACTGCTTTAGCAACCTGATACATTTTCCTTTCGGGATTTTTAAGCAGTTCTTTCGATTTATTAATTCTGATTTCATTCAGATAATCGACGAAGTTTTGCCCGGTTTTCTGCTTGAACATATGGCTGCAGTAGCTTCGATTAAGGTAAAAAAGGGATGAGATGAATTCCATTGTCAGGTTTTTCATGTAGTTGCGGTTGATATAAAGCTTGATCTGATCTATGGTATCGCCTTCGAGATAAGCACTTTTGGGGCGTATCATATCTGCGACATTTGAAAAATACTGACGGTAATAACTGCGGATTTCAGATTCTGTGAATAATGAACTGACAATATTCTGAATTGCAACGGATTTCCCATCGAGATTAGACCGCTGACCAACATAACTTCTGATAATATTAGAAACCTGTGAAGAAATCTGGGCGCAATGGCATTTGATATCCAGCAGGGTACAGTTCGTGATTGTATGATACCATGCAAACAGTTCATTTGTAAGCCTTGCGACTTCATCCTGTGCACCTGCTTCTAATCGGAACAGGAGTTCATCTGTCTTATCCCAATGCAGGTCTTTTACACTGGATGATTCACTGCAATAATAGATATGCCTGTCAGATTCTGAAATAAGCTGTAGGTTCAGAGCGTCGGCCGTTTCGAGATAGAGCCTGTGGATATCGGTGATTGCGCTGCTGACGGAGCTTACTCCGAATAAAAGATTACCTTTGCTGATATCTGATTCACGCAGGATCATCTGCATGGTATGTTCGCACAGCCGGTGCTGATAATCCAAAGAGCCGTTGGTGAAGAGAAGAAAGAGAAAACCCATAGCGGAAGCAATGGAGTCGGAAATATAAAACGATGATTCTTCCAGAAGATTATCCCGCAGGATACCATTGACTGAATTTTCAGATAAACCGTTTGATTTATAAAGTGTGATCAGAATAAAACTGCGGTTCTGTAATTTTTCCTTAAGCGTTCTGGAGGCGAAAGAAGCGTCTTTTATAGAATGACCATGAATCAGATTTTGAATCAGCTGATAATCGTATTTTAAATTTGCATTTTCTTTTTCTGATTGTGAGGCCTCCAGCTGTTTTTCAGCTACGGCAACTTGTTCGATTTTTGCGATGGCATTTTTGACTACATTCTGAATTTGTTCTCTGGAAAAAGGTTTGAGAATATAATCAATTGCCTGTGAAGACAAAGCTTCTTTGATATAGTCAAAGTTTTTATATCCGCTTATGACTATAATGGGTTTTTCCGGATAGCTCTCATGGATCTTCGGCAGCAGTTCAACGCCGTCCATGACCGGCATCTGCATATCAATGAGAAATATATCCGGATTCAGTTTTTCTGCTTTTTCAAGGCATTCCATCCCGTTTGAAGCTTCTCCGATACATTTGATCCGGTCGGAGATAGGATCCAGTTTCTTGATTGTACCCTGACGAATAAGCGTTTCATCATCTGCAATCAGATAGGTATACATGATTTCCGCCACCTCACTTTTGGATAACAGGCAGATTGACGCGTATGAATGTACCGCTGCCTTCCGTACTGTCCACTGCGAGTCCGTATCCTTTTCCGTAATATAACTCGATGCGTGTTTCTATGTTTTTCATCCCGATACTCTGTTTGTTGCGATTTCCGAGTTCCGTAAATTGAGCTTCCTCTGCAAGACTGCTTCTTAGAGCAGACAGCTGTTCCTGTGTCATCCCTTTTCCATTGTCAGAAACTGTCAGATAAAAAACATCTGACTCCAATTGACCGTCAATATGGATCCGATCACCGCAGGAGCAGTATCCCAAACCATGATAAAGCGCATTTTCAACTAATGGCTGCAGGATTAATTTCAGAATACGCTGTTTACGGACTTCTTCGGGAACCTCCAAAAGCAACTGAAAACGATTGTCAAAACGGATTGACTGGATGGAAACGTAGTCGTTGACATTTGAAAGTTCATCTTCGACAGTAACCAGTTCACTTTCTGTCTTTATGGAATAACGAAACATATTGCCGAGAGCAAGCGACATGGTACCGATACGCTCATTGCCTTCAATTTCAGCGATACTGTTAATTGATTCCAATGTGTTGAAGAGAAAATGCGAGTTGATGCGTGCCTCAAGCGCTTTCATCTGCGCATCCATGGAAATCAGTTTATTTTCATAGTCACGTTTGACGGATGCATTCAGTTCCGAGACCATAGAATTATACTCATTATACAGAGCACCGATTTCATCTGTCCGGCTCTGATACTGACTTGAAAGCTCAAGGTGAGATCCGTCCTGCGCAGCCATTTTATGAGAGAGATGTATGATCGGCCGTGTAAGGTATTCTGAAAGGAAGTACGCGGCTATAAGCGCGGCGCCAAGACAGCATGCGCTGATCAGAAGCATCATGTACAGCGTTATATGATAGCTTTGGTAAAGTGAATCATAATCTGTAACAGAAGATAATCTAAGCTCTGGTATCTTTAGATATTCCGTGCGGATATTTTTATTGCTCAATGCTCCTATCAGCGAAGCTTTCGTCGTATCGTAATTGGCATAAAGCAGATCTCCTGTAGTTGTATTCTGAATTGACAGATAATTGGATTCGGGAAGTGTGTTTGCCTCTGAAAGATCAAAAATTTCCGGGGAGCAGTTAATCATAAAGACACCCAGGTATTCCCGTGTATAAACATCATACAGACTTTGCGCCAAAAAAACGGAAGGAGTACTTGAATTAAAAATATCATTATGAACGCCAAGTGTGCTGATATAAAGAGAACCATTTTTTGATTTGGTATCTTTGAACCATTGGTTTTCTTCCGGATTATAATCCGGAATCAAATCTCCCTTCTGTGAGTTTGAATAGGAAAGTGTGATGCCGGAAGGCGTGAAAATCTGAAAACTGTAAATGAAGTCATAAGTATACAGGACATTAGAGTAAGCATCCGACAGTTGCTGATTGGCCTGCAGGATTTCGTAGGCAGTATGCCTGGTCCCTGGTTTCCGGTAGTCCTGCAGAATATTGATCATATTCGAATTAATACCGGAACTGTTATCTGAATGGAAGGTTAAAAGACCGATGGCATTTGTCAGAACGGTCAGTTTATTTTCAGCAACAGTTTGAGCGCTTTCAAAAATATTCTGTGAGATTTCGCCTATTTGTCCGTTAATCGTATCCACATATCGGGCGTAGGCATAAGAAGAAAGCACAAGGAGCGGAATGATGGCGATAACAGCAATAAACAGAAAAAATTTTTGCCTGAGGTTCATGAAGGATCACCTCCTTTAATTCTAAATCGTATTTATATTTTATCATCTGACCTAACAAATGTATACCATAAGAACCGACAAAAGTATACCTGAAGGATGATAATATGACCATGTTGACAAAAACAAACATCTTTTTGGGAGGATGTAAAAAATGAAGAAAAAGGCACTTTCAATTTTATTGGCAGGCGCTATGGCTGTTGGAATGCTTGCAGGATGCGGTTCATCATCATCGACGAATACATCAGCTTCAACAGGGACATCTGCATCAGCTTCAACAGGGACATCTGCAGCAGCTTCGACAGCGGCATCTGCATCAGCCTCAACGACAGCTTCTTCTGCTTCAGGAAGCTATGATTCACAGGCTTTGGAAAATGCAGGTAATATTACAATCACGATGATGTATTCAGGAACGGCATCAGACAACGATTTTGAAACCGAACAGCTTCCGGCTCTTGTGAAGGCAAAATGGCCGAATGTAACACTTGAAGTGACAAAGCTTCCGGATGACAATTATTATACTGCCCTGAAAACAAAACTGGCCTCCGGCGAATGCCCGGATATTATTCTTGCCCAGCCGAAATATGCCGGTTCTAATGCCGTCTATGCTTTAGCGGATGCCGGATACCTCGCAGAACTTGACGGTATGTCCTGTCTGGAAAAAGCCGGAGATCTTGTAGAAAATATGACTTATAACGGCCATGTCTATGCTGTTCCGACCGGTGTTTCAATTCTTGGTACTTACTATAACAAAGATATGTTCACGAAATATAATCTTTCTGTTCCGACCACATGGGATGAATTCCTGAACTGCTGCAAGACTTTGAAAGACAACGGCATCCAGCCGATCGTTATGGGCGACAAAGATCAGTACGTTCTTCAGTTTGGCCTTTACCAGCTGGCAGCGGATGAAATTTATTCAAAAAATGCAAAGTATGATGACCAGCTTCGCAGCGGGGATGCAAAGTTTACGGATGAGGGAACATGGGACACAGTTCTTACAATGTACAAGACACTTTACGATAACGGCTATATTGATGCATCCACTTCCTTAGGGCTCGGTGCGACTCAGGCTATCCAGGAATTTGTTGATGGAAAGGCCGCTATGACATTTGACGGTTCTTTCAATGTTAAAGCAATTTCGGCTTCGGGCGCCGTTGATTTTGAAAGAGGATATTTCCCGCTTCCTGGTACGAATGGTGTCAATGCAGAAATATGTGCGGGTGCTGGCCCTGCCATTTATGCAAAATCGAAATATGTTGATGGCTGCAAGGAACTGCTCGATACGTGGTATGACGGCTCCTCCGATATCTGGAAGGCCATGGTTGCGACGGGAAAGAGCATTATGACATACGGCGACGGATCGGAAAATAATAATCCGCTGTTCCAGCCATTTATTGATCTTCTGAATGAAGGAAAAGGCTACTATTGGTGCAATCAGGCCTGGCCGGCAGGAACTGAGAATACGATGGAAGCAAAATTCAGTGAAATGGTCGGCGGGCAGGGAACGTCTGTCGCGGACATCACGAAAGCGATGCAGGATAAGTACGAAGATTTACTGGATGAATAAACACGTGCTGGCTGCCGTGAAAGAATGCTTTCACGGCAGCAGCCGGTAAGGGGGCTTAAGGATGGGTAAAACGGGAGCGAAAAAAGGATTTGCGCATAAATCCATGACGTTTTCGAATAAGATGTATCTTTTTATTATACCGGCGAT
>DCDB01000333.1 GCA_002316215.1 Lachnospiraceae bacterium UBA1066
GGCACGGTTTATACAGTAGAAGACCGCGGAACTCCTTACGGCCATGTAGACATTTTCATGAACTCGCACAGCGTCTGCCTCGATTTCGGTGTCCAGTATGCCGAGGTGTACGAGATCCTCGACTGATCAGAGAAAGATGAAAAATTGAGCTGATCAGGAAATGCAATCATAAACAGATTAGAACATGCAATCATAAGCAGATCAGAAAATGCAATCATAAACGGATCAGAAAAAGAAATAAAAGTGATTAAGAGAATAACATTCTAAGCTGACTTAGAACAGTTATAAAAGGATAAACGAAAGGCATGCTGCATGAAGGGGATCTTTACTCCGGACAGTATGCCTTTTACGTTATCTGCAGGTTGAAAATGCTGCCGCATAATTTTCGCATAAAAATCATTTTATAAACGGTGCTTTTTCTTGACTTTTCATTTGTTTTTCTATATAATAACAAATGCTGTACGAAAGAATATCATTTTTAAACATCGATGCGTGGCTCAGCTTGGTAGAGCGCTGCGTTCGGGACGCAGAGGCCGCTGGTTCGAATCCAGTCGCATCGACGGCGGGAAACCGCAGAAATAAAGGCTTTTCGGAGATAATCCGGAAAGCCTTTTGTAATTTACCTAATGTTTTACCTAATGCTTTTTCTTTTTTCCTGTCGGCAGTCGCCGAGTTTCTTTTTCCGGAAGAGCCCTGATATTACAGTGAATCGAAAATTTTCCTGTGAGAATGTCACAAATTATCCATATGGGCTGTCATATTGTATGTAAACGGCAGATTATGCTGTATCATAATATGCAGGGTTATAACAACCGTAACAATAACAGGAGAGAAAATGCTTACACTTTACCTGAACATGCTGGATACGGATGAGGAAAGAACATGCTTCTCCGGTATCTATGAGAAATATAAGCGGCTTGTCTATTACAGTGCATGGCAGGTCCTGCATGACGATGGCCTTGCGGAGGATATCCTTCAGGAAGTCTTTCTGTATGTTGCCCGAAATTATTCGAAACTTCCTGTAGAGAACCGTCACAAATTAGCCCGTTACCTTGTCATATCAGGCAAGGCAAGGGCAGTCAACCTTCTGGAAAAGCAAAGCCGCGAAATACCGACAGAGGACCCAATCGAAGAGGAATTCCCATCGGAGGATATCCCGGAAGATGCAGTCATCTCCAGAACAAGGGTTGAGGAACTTATGCATCTTGTTGATGATCTTGATGAGAAATACAGGCTTCCGCTTGAACTGCTTGCCCGCGGTGCATCCTATGAGGAGTCCGCATCGCTTCTGGGAATCCCTGAGCCGACACTTCGTAAAAGAATCGAACGCGGAAGAAAATATCTTTGGGAGAAGGTGAACGAAAATGACGGAAACAAAGATGGTCTCGTTTGATTCCATGCTTTCATTTTCCCTTATGGCATCCGGGGATCGTGAGATGACCGAGCTTCCATCAGGGGAAGAACTCTTGAAAAAATATCCGGAAACCGCGTCCTGGGATCGCCGTATTCTTGCCACCGCAAAAAAGGACAGTCATACCGGGCACCCAAAGAAAGTGATTCGCAGGATGCTCATCATCGCGGCGGTATTGATTACACTGTTTACAGGTGCAGTCCTGACATCAGCTGATGTCAGGAACGCCATCATAAAACATTCATGAAATGGACGGGCGTAGATCTGCAGCTTACCTATCAGGTTGACAGCAGTCCGGTAACCGCGCTTCCGTCAGGATTTACTGATCATTATATTCCAAGCGGATTCAGTAAGAATATCAATGACAGTTCTTATAACAGCATGGAACTGTATTCCATCTATGAAAATGCAGATTTACAACCTAAAGGAATATATAATGTTGATTGTTATATTATAACCAATGGCTCGATAGAAACATTTGATAATGAACATACCACCTATACTACAATGAAAATTGGAAGTATAGATGACACATTGGGAACCAGCAGCAATTTTGATGGGAGTACCAGTTATTACCTGTTCTGGGAGACAGATGGTATCCACTATACTGTTTCAGGTAATCTTTCCCTGAACGAAATCGTTAAAATAGCGGAAGGGATATATTAGTACCTTTTAATTATTCTATCTGTTTCGAATGATTATTGATAACATCGCATTTAAGAGAGGTTATTTACAGTCACTTAATTATCTGTACATATCATGGGCATATACTGGATCATACAAGGAGAACGTGAAAATGAATGAATCATTGCTGATTGCCATTGTCATCATAGCCGTCGTCATTCTTGCCCCGGTCGTTGGCATCCTCATACGGAAAAGAGACTTCAGGCGTCAGGTGACAGGAAAGAAGCCGATCCGGGAAATGAAAGCAGATGAACATGTCCCGGATACTTCTTCGAAGGATGCCTATACGGAGGCAGACCGCCTGAAGGATGAGGCACGGATGTACCGCTTCCGCGATTCGAACGGCGGATCTGTCATGCATTGATACGGCCATGGTCAGAAAAACTGAGGCTTTTCGGGGAAACCCGGAGAGCCTTTATTATTTCACGATTCTGTTTTTCATTAATTAATTCCATTTTTCTGTATGGTTTTGAATGATTTCTCCGTCTAATGTATGAAGATAAAAAGACAGACGGTGCACCGAAGTCGGAACAGGGGGAAAAGTTGCAGAAGAAAGAAGACACGGATCTGCTTGTCCGGAAGGCGGTCAGGGGAAACATCGATGCCTACGGGCAGCTGATCGAGCAGAACAAGGCCTATCTCTACCGGACCGCGTTTCTTTACTGCAAGGATGAGGAGAATGCCATGGATATTGTCCAGGATGCTGTCCTGAGTGGTTTTCGTAACATCGGGTCGCTGAAGGAACCGGATTATTTCCGGACATGGCTGATAAGAATCCTGATCAATGCGGCAAAAGAACACTTAAGAAAAATCGTCCCGTTCGAGAGCCTTGAGACGACGGAAATCGCTGTTCCGGAAAAGGGGATTCCGGTCGAGGAGAAGTGGGATCTGTACGAAGCCATCGATAACCTGCCGGAGAAAATGAAGACCGTCGTTATCCTGAAGTATTTCAATGACCTGAAACTAAATGAAATCGCAGAAGCCATGCAGATCCCCGAAGGATCGGTGTCCGCCTATCTGTCGCGGGCTAAGATGCTTCTGCAGCAATGCCTGAAGGAGGGATATACTTATGCCAGATGATATGGATTTCATACCGGTTCCTGCAGAACTGGATCATCGTATCGACAATGCGCTTCATCAGCTGAAGAGAGAGAAACACAGTCATTTCCTGAGAAAGACCAGCATTGCATTTGCCTCTGCGGCAGCGGCAGCGGCAGCATTCTTTACGGTCTGCGCGGCGAACCCGGCATGGGCGGCGACGCTCCCGGTCATCGGGTCGTTGTTCCGCAGTACGCAGACGGAGGTCAGCTATAAAGGGGATTACGCGAAGAATGCCTATGCGGCCGGAAATCCGGATGTATCTGCAGGAACTTCCGCACAGATGTCTTCGGATGCGGCGGGTGAGACGCTGACAGTGACATCGTCGGCGGAGGTCGAAGTCGTAAGCGACAAAGAAAATGATGCTTCCGCAAAAGCCCTGCCGGATGATGAGATCACGATGGAGATTCCGGAAGTGACCTGCACGAGCAAAGCCCTCTATCTGGCCGTCACCCTCACCAGCAGGAACGGGTTCCCGGAAGGATTCCGGCAGACGGAAAATGAACCGGCATACAGCCTGGGCTATGACTGTCTGTCACTGCTCTCTGAAGGGGAAATATCGGGAGGAAATACTTCGACCGTCACTCTTCATACCGATCAGCTGCAGGGCCATTATGCGGATGCCAGTCATTTTAAAGGAATCATCCGCTGCGACCTGAGTACCATGACGGTTCCCGCAGACAGCTTTACGGCGAAGCTGAAGATCACGAAGCTCTACGGTGATCTTCCGGATGAGATGGCGTATCAGAACTATACGGGCACATGGGACTTTACCATTCCGGTTCGCGTCGATCCGTCCAGGGAACAGACTGTCGCCGTCAATGATAAGAATGCGGACGGATATGGAATTGCGGCGGTTACGGAAACACCCTATGAGGTCACGGCGGATATGATGCTTCCGGATGCAAAGCAGAAAACAGATGTGTTTCTGGTCATCTGCGATGCCAGCGGAGATCTCCTGGAATACCAGGGGGAAAATACGGACACTTATTCGACCTATGGACGGGATACGAGCCGTGTTTTCATTTTCATCTGCGACGCGGATGATTACCTGAATAATCTGAAGGGATATTATTATTCGGAAGAATATGCCCAAAAGAAAGCCACGATGAACTTTGCGCAGTATCTGAAGCAGCATGCCCTCTACAGCACGGAAGTCAGTTTTGATTAACAAAGAACTCTGCTATAATACAATCCTGCCGTCATCATCGCTGGCGGCGGGAAAATTTATACTGCAGCGTGCCGGAAATGCACAGGACAGGAAGGAAAGATGAACCCAGGAGAAATCAGACGGCGGAAAATGAAACAGAACAGGGGAAGACGGATCTTCTGGATTTCCGGAGCGGCAGCACTGATAGCGGCTGCCGTGATTTTTGCTGCTTTCAATATTCATACCGCTGATGTTCGCAGTCATCATCTGGTCAGCAACTGCGGCGAGGATGAATACGGAAACTATAGCGGAGGTCAGGCAGGAGACCAGACGGGACATGAATGGGATCTGCGGGCCTGGCCGGACAAGCAATGGACCTGTGTGCTGCGTTATCCGGATGAAAGTATCCGGAACAAGTTTGCCTCCTTGGCATCCGCCGCGGCGGCTAACGATTTAATCGGGTATAACCAGGACAACCGGCTTACCTTCTGGGAGCACCTGGAGGCCAGCGGATACGACCCTTCGAAGATCACGGTGCCGTGCGAAGCGGACTGCTCCGCAGGCGCAGCCGCTATAGTGAAAGCTGTCGGATATCTTGATAACATTCCGGCACTTCAGAAGACGGATATCACGATGAGCACCTCTTCCATGAAGGAGAGCCTTGCCGGAGAAGGTTTCGATGTGCTCAGTGACAGCAGATATCTGACAGGTCCGGATTATCTTCTGCCGGGTGATATCGTGCTCTGCGAAAAACATCATGTCGTCATCAACATTACGGAAGGAAGCAAATGCAGATGACCGGATTGTCTTCCTGAAATGTTAGAGACATATTGATCTATCAATTGATTCCGGCCAAAGGGTATGCCGGTCATAAGCTTTTTCCCTTTGGATGCCGCAGATTAGTACACTGGTGGCAATTGGGTTTTGTAAGGTGATGAAAGATAAGAGATAGTTAATAACAAGATCTTCTATTTTTCAAATCCCACAATGGTGTGCTTCCTACGGTATTCAGATGGTGTAATTCCGTACTTTTTGGTGAAAGAAACAGTAAAATGGCTATGTGTATTAAAACACAAGTATTCTGATATTTCGCCGATAGAGGTTGGTGAGTATTTTAGCAGGTTAGTGGCTGCATTCAAACGTTCACTGATTACATATTGTTGGAGCGTTTGACCAGTGTATGAAGAAAAAATTCTGGAGAGATATGCCTCGCTAAGTCCGAATTCAACGGATAAATCCTTGATTCGAAACCTAGTATATATATGTTTTGCTATGAAATCCTTGCATTTTTCAATGTAAGGATTTTGTTTTTCTAAATTTTTTTGTTTTTGAACCATTGAGGAAAATTCATTTAAGGCTTGAGCTGCAATGTTATATATATTGGCTATAGATGTACTGACTGCAATTTTTTGTAATGTTATATCTCCATACATCCTTGCCGAATATGGTGATACGCCGCCTGCTATAGCTGCTTTTGTGGCAAGCGAGATGGCAGAAACCATTAAATATTCTGCCTGCTTGTGCGCATTATTTTTTGCTAAGATTCCATTTTTAGATGGTTGTGTAAGATTTACTATGACCTCTTCTGGAGAAATATAGAATGTGCCATTTGATATTTGTTCGGTTAGCTGTTTTTCAATATCATATCCAAATAAATTTTCATTTCTTGAAGCTATATCCAACTGATATACAGAAATTGACTCCATATTTAATGATAGTTCGGGGCGATTATTAATTACAACTTCGGATTCACTACAGGGATGTCCGGTAATCATACTATATGCAACAGATAACATATTTACAGCCGACTGAATAGTTAATACCGGAAAAGAATCTTTGCTGGAAAAGAAATTATTCTTTCGAAAAAAATTGCGAATTTCTAATTCAGATGAAGTGTCATAACTGAATGGACCAATAATGAATAAATGATTATCATAATCAAAAGTTCCGAGAAAAGCCATAGGAATTGGTGAAATAACCTGAGGGTAGGTAGTGGATTTATTGGAAACATTATCCTTTAAGAAGGTCTGTAGTTCTGATGAGAGCAGTTCATTATTAAAGGTAAAGACCGATTCAGATATATTTCGAATTGGTATGACCTCAATATTAATGTTCCATATTTTTTTTATTTGTTCTATTATTACATTTTTTTCCTTCATGATAATAATAATATCAAATAAATAATAGTTATGTCAAATAGATGATAACTAATTATTTAATTATTATTTATATTGAGTATATCTTATCTGGGAGAGGAGAAGGGTATGGGCAGGAATAAAGAAACACAAAAAGGACATGTCTCACTAGGCCAGATTCTGGCTTGGAATACGAGACCGATTTCATTAGGAGCAGTAACGATTATTATTGGGTATTTATCTTTATTTTGCACAGACTATTTGAAAATGCCGGCAGTATTGGTAGGTACATTATTACTTGCAAGTAAAATAGTTG
>DCDB01000335.1 GCA_002316215.1 Lachnospiraceae bacterium UBA1066
CCGTCGTTGCTGTCGGCATTGGGGCGCCGTCTGTCACGGCTTCAAGCTTGAAATTGAAGTTCTCTGTTCCGCTGTAGGCAATCCCCGTGCTGCTGACAGTCTTCGTGACCGAAAGGTTTGCCTTGCCATTCTCCGTCTTCGCATAGGTGTTCGTCACGGTCGGCACCGTAGCTGATGTGATCGAATCCGCATTTTGATCGGTACCATAAGTTACTACCGTACCAAGCTTGCCGTCCGTTACAGTCGCAACTACCTTTGCATAGACAGGTGTGCTACTGTAAGTCATCCCTGTCGTTGTGCCTGTTTTTTCTGTAATCTTATAGATATACGTACCAGCCGCAGTAAAAGTAATATCCCCAAATTTTGCCTCTCCATTATCTTTACAACTTGCTGTTGCTGAAGTCGGCATCGGGGCATTCGCTGATAGTGATGTAAGTTCAAATGTAAATTCTTCATTTCCGCTGTAGGCAATGCCCGTACTATTAACGAGTTTTTTCACAGAAAATGATGTTGTAGTTGGAGCAGTAGTATAAGTATTATCCACTGTCGCATTACTATCTATATCGTATGCGCTTGTATCAGCATCGTAATATTTCACTTCCGCCGTAAGGGCTCCGGTTGTCGCATCCGCCGCAACCGTAACTTTCACCTTCTGGGCAGTCGTATTATAACTCATGCCGTTAGCACTTCCCTGAGTCTCTGTGATCGTATAATAATAATCACCGGCTTCGGTATAGGTGATATCACCAAATGTCGCAACATCCCCCGCTTTGCAGGTTGCCGTTGCAGGGCTTGGAAGTACATCAGACGTCTTCGTGCTGCCTGTTCCCTTAGCCAGCGTAAATGTAAAATCTTCCGTTCCGCTGTAAGTATCACCTGTAGATGTAACTGTCTTCTTTACTGCAAGAGCTGTTGTCGTTATTGCGTAAGTATTCGTAATTGTAGGAACCGCAGCTGAAGTTATATCAGCTGCCGCTGCGCTCTTCGTCCCGTATGTAACAGTGGCAACAAGGTTTCCTGTTGTAGAATCCGTAGTAACGACTACTTTAGCATACACCGGAGATGTATTATATTTCATGCCGTTCGTCGCGCCGGTTTGCTCTGTAATCTTATAGATATATATTCCTTCTGCGTCAAATGTAATATCCCCGAACTTCGCCGTACCATCTGCTTTACAAGTTGCTGTTGTGGCTGACGGCATCGGAGCAGTCGTCGGATCTACTGCTGTAAGGTCAAACGTAAAATCTTCCGTTCCGGTATAAGCATTGCCTGTAACAGCCTTGTTGACAGAAAATCTAGCTGTCGTCGGCTGAGCAACATGCGTCTTTGTATCTGTTACATATTCGTTTGTACCCGTCTTAACTATAGTAGTGTGCCCTGCCTGAACAACAACCGTAAACACAGTATCATTCAGCTGATAACCGCTTGGTGGTGTTGTTTCTTTCACATAATAATTTCCTATTGGTAAGGCTGAAGACACATCTTTACCTGTTGCTGTACTAGTAATCGTAGTAACCAAATTAGTACAAGAGCTATCACTATATACACCAAAAGTAGCTCCAGGCAAGATTTTCGAAGTGTCTTCTGTCGCGACCTTTGTCAGCGCAATAATACCCGTAATGCTCCTAACAAAATCGTTACGATGGGATTCTCCGTTTATATTTACTACATTTGCAATTATCGATCCATCAACATTTTGATTTGCTGTAATTGCAGCATCGGGTGCTAGGAATGAGGCTACACATCTATTATCTACATTTATTGCACCTGCATACATCCCAGAAGCTGCACTACTATCATAAAAATTCAAAAGCACATGACCGTCAAAATTATTGGCGTCTCTTTCTGCATTAGCGCTATCATAAAAGCTTGGCAGACTGCATGTGGTTCTGCCTTTCATATCTATATTAATAATCAGACACCCGGTTGATGATGAATTACTCAAACCGTTTATCGTAACAACATTTCCTTTAAAATTATTTAAATCCAAATTATATACACTAACCGCATTGCCATCAGATACTGTTATTGATTGTTTATTCTGATCTGAATAACTTGCAGTTACACCTGCAGTATCTTCTGTCGATGCCAGATTCTTGCAAATACCTTCACTTTGCGCCTTCACTGCATCAATATCAAGAAAAGAAGGTCCTCCATCCTGCTCCTGATAAATCCTTTTTGGCGCGTCTAATTTATTTCCGTCAACAGAAAACTGACCCCCATTATCAACTGCAGCAATCGTAACATCTTTTCCTACAGCGAGAATGCAGTTTGCGTTATCTGAATCTGCTAATTTCATACCACTCACAGATTTAGCGAAGCTCTTTACGTATGAAACTTCAGGAAAATCTGATGATTTTTTATTTGTTCCAGCATTTGCTCCATATGACAATGAATTAGTCAGTATGTTTCCATCAGTATGCACATAATTTGAAACTGAAGAAAAACCAACTACACTAAAATTACCGGCAATTCCTAACGCACGAGAACTAAAATAATATTTCTCACCTAAACTTTTATAAGTATTGGTAGCTGTCACCTTATGATATGATGCCGTTGATGAATTATTTGTCCAAATCGTATGGTCAGAATTCCAAGATCCCCATGTAGCATCTGGTTCAGTAAAACCAGACCCTACCAGCGCCGCATCCTGCGCATCTTCTGCTGTAGCATCTGTACTTGACGCGAAGATGTTTGATGGCACCAAAACTGTAAGTACCATTAGAATACTCATTACAAAAGCTAAAAACCTTTTACCTGACTTCATGACGTTATCCTCCAAGCTCACACTGAAACACAATAATTTTATTAAAATTTGAGTAAGTATTTATATTCCTATAGATTATATCACTTATAAGGCTAAATGGCACTATATATTCACGAAAACTTCACGAAAATGTTGTATTCTACGAAAATTTTTCGTTTTCAATATTTAAGCCTGCTGCCGGGTATCGGCAGCAGGCTTTCTGAAAAATTCCAATGTGACTCAATAATTATTTTGAGGTTCCTTACACTACCTCAAAAACCGGCTTTGCCACGAATAATAGCACAATAACCGTGCTGCAAAGTTAGCTCAATAATCGTGCTGCAAAGTTAGCTCAGTAGCCGTGCTGCAGAAGGGTGATGTATTTCAAAAGTTCTTTTTTTGACGTGACCCCCAGCTTGGAGTAAATATTTTTATTATGGTATTTGAGAGCGTTGACGGTGAAGCCCTCCGCGTCCAGGATTTCCTGCGTCGTATGGTTCCCGAGGTAAAGCCCGAAAATCTCGCTTTCCTTCGGCGTCAGTTTTTTCAGGTTTTCTTTGAAAATTTCGAAACTGTCGCTGTCAATTTCCTCTCTCGCCTTCGGGGCTACGCGCTCAAAATCGTGCTTCGCCCTCTCAGCTTCCGCCTGCGCCGCTGTCTGTTCGGCTTTTGCTTTTTCCGCCTCCGCCTGCGCCGCTTCCTTTTCATTTTTTGCGCGCAAAGCTTCTTCTTTCGCCGCTTCCTGCTCAGCCTTCGCCTCGGAAATCTCCTTCATGATCGGCGAGAGATATTTCCGGCTGAAATACATGCTGATTGTCACGGCGAAAAAGCCCAGGAGCAGAACGAATATTATAATTGTAGCCGCATTGCGTCTGACCGTCGCGCGGTAATCCGCCTTCGGAATCATAACGGCTAAAAGGACATTCGGGTTGGACGGCGAAAGAACGGTCGTACGCCGGATGCCGATATAGGTATTCTTTTCTCCTGTAAATGAAGACAGGCCTCCGGAGAATTCCGCAGCCGTAAGTTCCTCGTCCGGAGCTTCATAGTAGCCTCCGAAAATGCCGCTGCTCAGCGTTTGTTCCGGAGCGATTGTCACGCCCCCGTCCATGTCGAGAAGACAAAGGAGGCGCGTAAGGGAGGATGACTGGGCATGCATCTTTTTGAAAAGACTTTCATTTATCTCGAAACCGCAGACCCCGACGGTCTTTCCGCTGCCGCCGGAGATGGGAACCGTGAGGAAAACCGCTTTCTCCGAAGTTCCGGGCAGAACGGACGGCCCGCTGAAACGGTAGGAACGTTCGGGCGGAAGCGGAGAAACGGACAGTGCTTCTTTATAGCCGGGAAAAGAATTCGTCCGGAACTCCAGACGCCATTTTCTGTGGGGATAGACGCCGTGGCTCTTGCCGATCGCCGAACTGCCGCGATAGAGAAGGATATCTTCCGGACCGGAGTTTCCGCCTAGCTCAAGATAAAGTCCGCTGCGGGAGTCTCCTGTTTCCGAGGCCGAGCGGTTCACGGTCGTGTCCAGTATGACAAAAGCGCCGGAACAGCCGGATTCCAGAAGAAACTGCCGGAGCGGTTCAAACATGGAATCCTCCAGGGCGGAAATTTCTTCTTCCGAATCATTAAGATCATCAAAACCGATATTCTTCTTAGCAAGCTCACCGTCAATCAGGGACTTCATTTTCCCGGACATCTGTATGCCCATGGCTGCCGCATTTTCGAACTGGGAAGTAATTTCCTTTTCGAAAAAGGCCATCTGCAGATCAAGCGTTGTATACGTTTCCCTGCGGGCATCGTAAAAACGGCCGAGCAGAAAGAGCCCCATGGCGCCTGCAAGGACAAGGAGACCGGCCAGAAGAACCATATAGACGAAAAGTTTTTTCTTCATGGCATTCATGAAATGCCTCCTATTTCATTGAGACAATACTCTGCCAGTATTCCTCCGCCAGAACGTCGGCTTTTTCCCCTTTCAGGCAGCGCGCATGCAGAGTGCCCTGCATTTGCCGGACCTCATCATAAAAGCGGTCTGCATTTTCAAAGTACTTATCTGTAGAAGGTTCGGTCTTAAAAGCAGCTGTCTTCCGGACTTCGGAGAAAGCTTTATAAAGCTGCGTATAGGCTTCATTTTTAAAAGTATAGCTGTCGATGGCATCAAAAACATCGTTCCGGACAGGCATATAGCCGGTTGCCGCGGCGAAATCAAGATTCCGGCTGCTCTCGGTAAGCCAGTGTGCAAATACGGAAATGCCTTCCGCCTTCCGACCTTCGGCTTTCTTAGCGCACAGCCCGACTCCGGCCTGAATCGCACTCGTTGTCCCGCTGTCCGCGTGCGGCGGCGGCAGGACTTTCAGTCGAAGCGGCTCGGACGTATTGTCCGGATAGGTGACCGTATCATTGTAGTAAAGGATGGCGGCGGAAGAACTCAGGCCCGCGACGACATCCCCCGTCATGACCTGTGTATTGGAATACTGGTCGGAAACCACGACCGTCCCCTTCACCAGCGCTTCGGCGAAACGATGAAAGGCTTTGTAAAATGAAGGGCTGTCCGTGTCGAACCACCCCTGATCCGTAATAACGGAGGATCCGTCCGCTTCCGCCTCCAGCCGAAGAGAGGTAAGGACAAAGTCAAAAGCGCAGAACGGTTTTCCTCCGGACCAGGTATAGTAGCGGTCCGC
>DCDB01000353.1 GCA_002316215.1 Lachnospiraceae bacterium UBA1066
GTCCTTCCTAAGGATGCGGCAACCGGCGGCTGGGTTTCCATCTACAACGGCCTTGGCTGGGCAGCATCTGTAAAGACGTCTCATCCGGATGAAGCATGGCAGCTGATTGAATATCTCGGCTCCGAAGCAGCTCAGAAAGAACAGGCGGACCTCGGCGTTACGATGAGCGCATGGCAGGGAACCTCCGACGGCTGGACATCAGCTGCATCGATGTTTAACCTCAAGGCATTCCTTGAAATGGCTCAGAAAGCTAAACTTGTCATCCGTCCGCATTCCTATAAGACAACGACATGGGAAACCATGCTCTCTGAAGATCTTGTAGCAGCCTGGAAGGATCCGACCCAGATGGAAACCGTCTGCAAAGCCTGCGCCCAGAAGATGGACGACGACATCAAAGCGGATGCGCCATAACTTATCCCAAAAGCAGATTTTCTGACAGCTTATAATAAATTTCTCTGACAGCGCAGTGACTCGATTACGATTTAGCTTAAGGAAAATATTCAACGATAAAAAGCCGGATGGGCTTCGGCTCATCCGGTTTTCATTTCAAAATCCGGGAGGTTGAAAATGGCTGAAAAGGCTGTCGCCGCAAAGACAAAAACCAAGATGACAACTTGGGAAAAGAACTCTCTTAAATGGGGCTGGCTCTTTATCGCCCCGACAATATTAGGTCTTATCATACTGAATATTTATCCTCTGATTATGACCATCTACCAGTCTTTATGCAAAACAGGGGACTTTGGAAAAGGCAACAAGTTCATAGGATTTGCCAACTACGCCAAGATGTTCCAGGATACAGAAGTCTGGCAGTCCCTCTGGAACACCTTTAAATACGCTCTCTTCGAGGTTCCGGTTTCCATCGCCATCGCCGTGGTGGTTGCCGTCCTCTTAAACAGGAAAATGAAAGGCCGCGCGGCCTACCGCGCCATCTTCTTCCTGCCGATGGTTTCGGCGCCGGCCGCCGTCGCCATGATCTGGAGATGGCTCTACAACAGCCAGTACGGACTCATCAACCACATTTTCCATACTGACACCCAATGGATCTCCGATCCGAATATCGCATGGCTTTCCATCGCCATCATCGGCGTATGGTCCGCCTTAGGCTACAACGTCGTGCTGTTCCTCTCCGGCCTTCAGGAGATACCGAAGGATTACTACGAGGCTTCCAGTATTGACGGCGCCACAGGCGTCAAGCAGTTCTTCAGCATTACGCTGCCGCTTCTTTCGCCCACCATCTTCTTCGTCGTCATCACCAGTATCATCGGCGCCCTGCAGGTCTTCGACCTGATCTTCATGGTCATGGACAACAGCAACCCCGCGCTTCCGAAAACACAGTCCATCATCTACCTGTTCTACCGCTATTCTTTCACACAGGGCAATAAGGGCTATGGTTCCGCCATCGCTATCCTGCTTCTGATCATCATCCTGATCATTACCATGATCCAGATGAAGCTCCAGAAGAAATGGGTCTTCTACAACTAAGGGAGGAGAGAAAAATAATGACTAAAACAGCAAGAGCGAAATTAAATACCGTTATTATCCATGTCGTCCTGATTCTTCTGTCCGCCACGATGCTGATCCCGTTCATCTGGATGTTCCTGACCGCATTTAAGACACAGACCGAAGCCGCTTCCATCAATCCGTTCATTATCGTTCCTTCGGTGTGGCAGCTCGGCAACTTCATCACCGTTATCTCAAAATATAACTTCCCGATTCTTTACATCAACACGCTGCTCCTGATCTTCTTCCGCGTGCTCTGCGCCGTCCTTACGGCTACGATGGCCGGCTACGCCTTCGCCCGACTGGAATTCAAGGGCCGCGACGCCGCTTTCGGCATCATCCTCATCCAGATGATGATCCCCGCACAGCTCTTCATCATTCCGCAGTACATCATGGTTTCCAATCTTCATGCTACAAACACGATCTTCGCGCTGGTCTTCCCCGGTCTCGTCACGGCCTTCGGAACCTTCCTTCTGCGCCAGGCCTATATGTCCCTGCCGAAGGATCTTGAAGAAGCGGCCCGCCTGGACGGCTGCAACATCGGCCAGACCTTCCTGAAAATCATGGCTCCTCTGACAAAGTCCGGCATGGTCGCACTCGGCATCTTCACCGCCGTCTTCGCTTTCAAGGATCTGATGTGGCCGATGATCGTCTGCACGGACCTGGAACACAGCACGCTTTCTTCCGGACTTGCCCGTATGCAGGGCCAGTACGGCAACAACTACCCGCAGCTGATGGCAGCCTCACTCCTTGCCTGCATCCCGATGATCATTATCTACCTGATCTTCCAGAAACAGTTCATCGAAGGCATCGCGACTTCCGGAGGCAAATTATAATCGTTATGAATACGGCAGCTGCCGTCTTTCATAATCCCGGTTGGGACGGAGCAGGACTTCCTGCTCCGTCTTTCTTTTTACTTCGTTTCTGTGGGGACTGTCCGCATGCGTTTTGGGGACTGTCCCCGCAGAAAAACAAGTGTTATAATATCGTTGGGGATTGTCCCCACAGGAAAATTAGGGAGAAACCGATATGCCGGATCCGTTTAAAGATGCGAAAAACAGAATGCAGGGCCTGACGCCGAAGCAGAAGGCCGTCTTTATTTGGGATTATTATAAGCTCGCCATCTTAGGCGGGCTTGCCCTGATCGGGCTCATCATTTACTTCATCGTCGTCGCGCTGACGCGCGCTCCCGATCCCGTGCTTTCTGTCGAAGTCATAAATTCACAGATCGGCCTCGGCAAAGGCACTGATTTTTATAATAATTTCCTTGAATCCTCCGGAATTGACACGTCGAAGGGCTCCGTTGATTTTTCAAATACGCTCTTCTTTGATCTTTCCCGTGACTCGGACAGTGCGAGCACTTACTATTTGAAGCTTCTCGCGGAAATCGAGGCCGGAGATCTTGATGCTGTTATTGCAAATGAAACCAATATCAAATCCCTGGGTTCTGCCGGCTACTTTATAGACCTTACGGATGCCAAAACATCCTCCTTTTATGAAAAATACAAAGATAAGGTTTTAAGCGCAACGGGAGAAGACGGCACAGCGCATCCCGTGGCCTTCCGGATTACGGATTCCGCCGCCTTTAAAGCTTCCGGCGTAACCTACAGCGAAGACGCTTACCTCGCGATTGCCCCGAAAGCACCGCACCTGGAGAATGTAGGAAAGCTCCTGGACTATCTTTATCAGGATGCAGACGGCTGAGA
>DCDB01000071.1 GCA_002316215.1 Lachnospiraceae bacterium UBA1066
GAAGGAGCGCTTCCTGGCACCAGCCAGATCCCGCCGCAGAAGTATATCGATTTTATGACGCCGATCCTGAAAAACGGCGAGGATATTTTATATATTGCATTTTCGAGCGGCCTTTCGCAGACCTATAATTCAAGCGTCCTGGCCTTCCGCACGCTTCGTGAGAAGTTCCCGGAACGGAAGATCATTACCGTTGATTCGCTGGGCGCGTCCGGCGGCGAAGGGCTTTTTGTCATGTCCGCAGCCGAAAACCGCTCAAACGGCATGAGCATTGAAGAAAATGAAAAATGGTGCCTGGATAACCGTCTTCACGTGGCGCATTACTGGACCGTAGACGATCTCATGCATTTACGGCGCGGCGGCCGTGTTTCGGCGATCAGCGCTTTCGTCGGCACGGCGCTCAGCATCAAGCCGATCGGGCATGTCGATGAGAAAGGACATCTGCCGGCGCTCTACAAAGTCCGCGGCCGGAAGGCCGGCATCCGGAAAATGGCGGATCTCTTTAAGGAGACCATCATTCATCCGGAAGACCAGACGGTCCTCATTTCCCACAGCGACTGTATTGAAGACGCCGAAACGCTGAAAGCTTATCTTGAGGAAATGAATCTCCCTTTAAGGAAAATAATGATCGGCTATATCGGCCCGGTCATCGGCGCGCATTTCGGTCCCGGCGGGCTTGCCCTTTTCTTCTACGCAGACCGCAGATAAAAGGCTGCGCATTTTCATGGTATTTCGTGATCAGAAGCCCGGCTGGACAGAACGCATACGGATAGAAGGCTGCGCTTCCTCAGCTGAGCCGCACGATAATGGTTCCGTCATGTACACGGACAGAATCTGCATCGGGCCATACAGACATTTGCGCCGCTTCCGCCCCGGCGGCATCGTACTGCTCCTGGGTGGGAGCGGTAAAAGAATAGCCCATCGCATTCATCATGACGATGGTCTTTTCCATTCTGGGAGAAGTTACTTCAAAGTAGGAAAATCCGATGACTTCATAATCCGCTGTCAAAGAATCGTTATGGGGAAGGTTTTGGGTCCCGATAAGACAGATCGCATCGGCTGCCCCGGCACCTTTTTGCATGGCTGCGTAATAGATCGCATCCATAGTTTTTTCGTCTTCGTCCATGACCGAGACATCGGTATAAAGAAGCCGCGTCAGATCCTGGACCTGAGGCATCACGGCAATAACAGTCAGGATAAAAATCAGGACACCGGCTGTTTTCGGAGAAAAGTTACCGGACAGTTCCAAAATCCACTCTGCTTCCATCATACCCAGGAAAGCCAAAGTCAGGACAAAAGAAAACTGGCTGCGGCTGACGACGGTTCCTGCAGTTGCAAACTCAAGGGCAAAAGGACAAAGAATGATGAAAATGCCTATAAGCACGGATAGTATCGCGGGTGATTTTTTCCTGACGATGATGAAGACAAGGTATGCAATAAATATAAAAACTTCAACGGCATAGAGGGCGGAATAAGCAGTCCCGTCTCCGAAGAAAGACATTTTAAGGTAGGAAGCAATATTGTGTACACATTCACTGAAAGGTGAGGAAAACCATTTAAACTGGTCGTTGAGATAGGAGACTCCGTGCGGAATCCCGTGACGGATCTGGACGAACAGAGAAATAAGCGAATATGCGGCGTAGGAGGCGGCGGTAAAGCAGAGCGTTTTCAGTACCTGCAGCCAAAAGGTTCTTTTCTTTGCAGGATACTCAGAAGAAAGGTTCTGTATCAGGAAAAAGAAGTATATTCCGACCGCTTCCGCATAAAGAAAGATAAAAGACTGATAGCATCCGAAAGAAAAGGTAATAAAAAGGAACGCCAGGATTCCGTACAGAAGGCGGTTCTCATTCAGCCAGACGGACAGATAGTACATCCCGACGGGCAGCAGGACCATAACGATGCAGCAGACGTCCATTTGATTCCGGTAAGCAAATTGAAGCGCCCAGATCGGATGGGTAAGATAAAGGACGCCGAAAACGACCATGGAAGACGTATGCAGCTTCCTTCCGTTCCATATATAAAATAAAAAAGACCAAAACAGAACGGAAAGCGGAAAACAAAACAGAAACATCGTGATTGAAAAGTAGGGGTTGACCAGGTATAAGCCAAGAAACTTCTTGAAATAGTAAAATCCCCACCTCCCCATCTGGATCCATGCGCTATACAGCGAAAAGGCTGAGGAATTGTTATAAATAAATTCTGCATCAAAAGATATGAAATCATGGCTGCACCAGATCCCGTACACAGCGGCTGTGACTGCAAAGAGTGTGAAAACAAATAAAAGCCGTCTGCTGCAGAATTCAAGAAATGAACTAAGGATGTCCGGATGCCGGCTGCTGTTATTCATTTTTCTCATTGTTGGTTCTGTCTGGTCTTTCATTGCTTAAACACTCCTCTTTACTGATATATAGTGGCCTTCTTTTAATTTCCAGATACATCTTTGAAAGATACATCCCCAGGACGCCAATACAGAGCATGATAATTCCTCCGATGAGCGTGATGATGCAGACCATGGAGGGCCATCCCGGAGCCGAGCCGCCGAAGAAAATCTGCCTTATGATCGTGAAAATGATAAAGATAAAGGACACAAAGCACATAATTGCTCCGAAAAGAGAAGACAGATAAAGCGGGAGTGTGGAAAATGCGATGATGCCTTCCAGGGAATACATGCACAGTTTCCAGAAAGACCACTTTGTTTCGCCCGCGCTTCGCTTCACATTTTCAAACTCTATCCATTTCGTATTGAATCCGACCCATTCGAAGAGTCCCTTGGAAAAACGGTTATATTCGGACAGGGACAAAACGGCATCCACAAATCTTCTGTTCATGAGGCGGTAGTCTCTTGCTCCGTCTACCAGCTTAATATCTGAAATTTTATTAATGAGGTGATAAAACCGGCGGGCGAAAAATGAACGGATCACAGGTTCGCCTTTCCGGTCGACGCGTCTGGTGGCGACAGAATCATAACCGTCTTCGACAATATACTTCATCATTTCAGGAAGAAGGGACGGAGGATCCTGGAGATCGACGTCCATGAGGGCGGTATAATCACCGTCAGAATGGAGAAGACCGGCATAGATGGCTGATTCCTTTCCGAAATTCCTGGAGAAAGAGATATACTTGACGCGGGAATCAGCCTTATGAAGCTCTTTCATAATTTCCAGAGTACTGTCTTTTGAACCGTCGTCTATAAAAATGAACTCGAAAGCAAAGGATGGCATGGCTTTTTCAATTTTAGTTATTTCGTTATAGAAAATCTTTATTGCTTTTTCTTCATTATAACATGGAACGACGATGGATACTCTGGGCATAGAACCGACTCCTATTATTAATTTGCGGCATTAAAATTTCCGGTTTTTTGACGCTTGCTTCTTAGTATAGCATAGGTTCCGGTTGATTAAAACCAAGGAGATTTAAAAAATGGAAACATTCGTCCGCGGGAACACGGACATGAAAGAGGGAAGGAAAACCGGATATTCAGCACTCTTTGGAAAAGCTTTCGGAAAAACCCTAACATTCAATTGACAGCCGTGTCTTTCTATGCTATATTAACAAATGCGACAGGAAACGGGTCCTTTTTTTTTGCTCTTGTTTTTTAACTGCCGGATATGGCAGTTATTTGCTTTGGGTTGAAGAAGGCCGCAAGATTATCATTGGAGGTGAAAAACCGTGCGTACAAGGATAACTTTAGCATGTACAGAATGCAAGCAGCGCAACTACAATACGACGAAGGATAAGAAAGAACATCCGGAGAGAATGGAAACAAAAAAGTATTGTAAGTTCTGCCACAAGCACACACTGCATAAAGAGACGAAGTAAAACAGGAGTGGATGAAAATGGCAGATAATACGCAGGATACGGCCGTCAAAACGAAGGAAAAGAAACAGAGTTTCTGGCAGGGCGTAAAACAGGAATGGCAAAAAATTATCTGGTCGACAAAAGATGAACTGATTAAGCAGACGATTCTTGTGCTTATCATTTCCATCGTGATGGGCGTTATCATTACCGTTATCGACAGCGCGGCTCTTCAGCTGGTTAACTGGCTGATGGCAATTTAACAATTATTGAAGAGGTAGCAGATGTCAGACGCAGTGCCGGAAATCAATTGGTATGTCGTACATACTTATTCAGGGTACGAAAATAAAGTCAAGGCCAATATCGAAAAGACAATCGAGAACCGACATCTCGAGGAGCAGATCCTTGATGTACAGGTGCCGCTGCAGGATGTACAGGAAACAAAGAACGGCGTTACGAAAATCGTCCAGAAGAAGATGTTCCCGGGATATGTGCTTGTCAATATGGTCATGAACGACGATACCTGGTATGTCGTGCGTAACACGCGCGGTGTCACGGGCTTTGTGGGGCCGGGCAGCAAGCCGGTACCGCTTTCGGCAGACGAGATGCATATGCTCGGCTTTGCCGGCGGGAAGCCGACGAATGCGCCGAAGCCGAAGATTGTCGTTGACTTTGAAAAAGGCGACACAGTTGTCGTCATTGCGGGCGCCTGGGAAGATACGACCGGCGTCGTAACCGCAGTTAACGCACAGAAGCAGACCGTAACGATCAACGTCGAGCTGTTCGGGCGCGAGACGCCTGTAGAGATCAGCTTCAACGAGGTTAAAAAGAGGTAACAATAGTGGAAGGGTTTTAAAACTCGCCATCACCACATAAGGAGGATTTATCATGGCAAAAAAGGTAACAGGCTACATTAAGCTTCAGATCCAGGCCGGCAAGGCAACACCTGCTCCGCCGGTAGGCCCGGCGCTCGGCCAGCACGGCGTCAATATCGTTGAATTTACGAAGCAGTTCAACGCCCGTACGGCTCAGATGGGCGATTACATCATCCCGGTCGTCATCACGGTATATGCAGACAGAAGCTTTTCATTTATCACCAAGACTCCGCCTGCGGCAGTCCTTGTAAAGAAAGCGCTTAACCTTACATCCGGCTCGGGTGAACCGAATAAGAAAAAGGTTGCTACGATTACGAAGGCACAGCTTCGGGAAATTGCCGAGAAGAAGATGCCTGATTTGAATGCAGCAAGCGTGGAAGCGGCTATGAATACGATCGCCGGGACCTGCAGAAGCATGGGCGTAACGGTAGCTGACGACTAATAGAAGGTGGAAGGACGGATGTCCGATAATACCACGAGGAGGTTATAGAAAATGAAACACGGCAAGAAATATCTTGAAGCAGCGAAGGCAATTGACCATACCGTACTTTACGATCCGGCGGAAGCCTGTGAACTTGTAAAGAAGGCTGCTACAGCTAAGTTTGACGAGACAATCGAAGTACATATCCGCACGGGCTGTGACGGACGTCATGCCGATCAGCAGATCCGCGGAGCGGTTGTGCTTCCGAACGGAACAGGCAAGACTGTCCGCGTACTTGTATTTGCTAAAGGAGCCAAGGCTGAAGAAGCTAAGGCGGCAGGCGCAGATTACGTCGGCGAGCAGGAACTTGTACAGAAGATCCAGAATGAAAACTGGTTTGATTTCGATATCGTTGTCGCAACTCCGGATATGATGGGCGTTGTCGGCCGTATCGGCCGTGTCTTAGGACCGAAAGGCCTTATGCCTAACCCGAAGGCCGGAACCGTTACGATGGATGTCGCTAATGCCATTAAAGAAATTAAAGCCGGTAAAATTGAGTACCGTCTGGACAAGAGCAATATCATCCACGTACCGGTTGGCAAGGCTTCCTTTACTGCTGAGCAGCTCGGCCAGAACTTCAAGGCTCTTATGGATGCCCTGAACAAAGCCCGCCCCAGCACTTTAAAGGGACAGTACATGAAGAGCGTTACGCTTGCTCCCACCATGGGCCCGGGCGTTCGCGTCAATCCGGCAAAGGTCTGAGAAGACTTATGGCGCAAGTGACGGCGGATTGCTGATCTGTCTTTCTGAAAATATCAGTGAAACGGCTCAGGATAAAAGAATCGCCGCTTGACACAGCCGGCAGTATTGTGTTAATATAGCGAAGCATCAAGCCGAAGACAGCAGGTGTCCGAAAGGACGTAAGCGCAGCGCCTGCCGAGGAATTGATTCTTTCATTTGAGAGAACTCTTCAAATCCCGTGCCTTCGGACACGGGATTTTTATTTTCGGCAGAATAATCCTAAAAGAAGGAGGAAAATGAGTATATGCCAAAAGTAGAACTGAAACAGCCCATCGTCGACGAGATCTCAAAGTCGATTAAAGACGCAAAATCAGCGATGATCGTGCAGTACCTCGGACTTACCGTGGAACAGGATACCGCTCTTCGCAAGGAACTGCGCGAAGCGGGCGTGACCTACAAGGTTTACAAAAACACCCTGATGAAACGTGCATTTGAAGGAACGGATTTTGCACAGCTTGATCAGCATCTTGAAGGCCCGAATGCTCTTGCGGTTTCCGTCCAGGATCCGATCGCTCCGGCGAAGATCTTCGCGAAATATGCCAAGAACTACAAGGTTTTCAATATTGTCGGCGGAGTTGTCGACGGACAGTATTACGATGCGGATCAGATTGCTGTTCTTGCGACGGTTCCGTCAAGAGAAGTCCTTCTCGGAAGACTCCTCGGCAGCTTTATGGCTCCGGTTTCAAGCTTTGCCCGCGTGATCAAACAGATCGCCGAGAAGCAGGCTGAAGGCGGCGCTGCAGAAGCGGTACCGGCAGAAGCTGCAGCGGAAGCACCGGCAGCGGAAGCGCCGGCAGCTGAGTAATCCGGTAAGCAGTCGGGAAGAAGCCGGACAATTCCGGCAGAGATAACAGAAACCGGGTAAAAGGCGGAGAAAAGAGAAGCTGGTAATCCGGAAGAAAAAAGTGATGCCGGTTGCTGCGGCGGAGAAAGAAATGCCGGCACGCCCGGCGGGCAAGTAAAAAGACCGGAAGCGCAAAGGCGCGGACGGCGGAGCGGTACGTACATATCAAATAATTAACGGAGGAAAATAAAATGGCGAAATTAACCACAGAGGAATTTATTGCAGCTATCAAAGAGCTGTCCATCACGGAACTGAATGATCTGGTCAAAGCCTGCGAAGCTGAATTTGGTGTTTCCGCAGCGGCTGGTGTTGTTGTAGCGGCAGCCGGTGCAGGCGAAGCTGCTGAAGCTGTTGAAGAAAAGACGGAGTTCGATGTCGAACTTACGGAGATCGGACCGTCCAAGGTTAAGGTTATCAAGGTTGTCCGTGAAGTTACCGGCCTGGGCCTTAAGGAAGCTAAAGATCTTGTCGATGCAGCTCCGAAGGTCGTCAAGGAAGCTATGAGCAAGGAAGACGCTGAAGAACTCAAGAAGAAACTTGAGGAAGCCGGCGGCAAGGTTACTCTTAAATAAGTATCGGAAACGCGAAGAACAGTATACTGCATTTTCAGAAGAAGACCGGCTATGGAGCCGGTCTTTTTATTGCGCCGCATATTTTGCAAAATCAGATGTTGTTTTGATGTCGTCCGATTGTCACATGAATGTCATCAATGGTTATATTTGATATGCGGATACAGAAAAAATCAATGCCGGAATAAAAAAAATCTGTCAAAAAATAAGTGAATCTTCATTTTTCGTTTGCATTATTTTGTATATATAGTACAATGACATTGTTGTTTAAAACTTTTAGCTGTGAAAAATTCACAAGGAGGACTAGGGTATGAGGCAACGAAAAGGAGCAAGGGTTTTATCATGGGTTTTAGCAATCGTTATGGCAGTAACATATTTTCCGTCTATGACACTTACGGCATTTGCCGCGGGCAATAACGGTGCGGCGGCTGCGGATGAAAACCAGCCGGGACTTGTCGGGACGGGGCCATATGACATTTGGGTTGCCGGAGTACAGGTAACGGATGAGAACAAGGACAATATACTTGCGGATTCCACGGCCCCTGAGGGAAATACAGGTACGGCCGCCTATGATCCGGACACAAACGTGCTGACGCTTACGGGTGTCAATATTACCAAAGGATACTATCAGGGAGGCTTTGCGGACGGATATATCTATTCGGCCGTCTCCGGCCTTACGGTTCAGTTCGTAGGAACCAATAGTATAGACTCAACGGCGGACACAGCTGCGAAAAAGAGTACTTATGCGGGAATTTATGCCGATGCTTCCCTGACGGTTCAGGGCGCAGAGGGCGCGACACTCGATATTACAGCTCCGGTCGGAATCGGTACAGGTGCGGACTTCGGCCTTACAGTTGAGAATCTGACGATTAATGATGCTATCATTGATTCGGGCTTTGATACCATGACAAATGATTTCTGCCTTAAGAGCGGGACAGGCCTTACGGTTACGAACTGCAATATTACGGCGAAAACGGATCTGACGAAGGAATCAACGGGCGCGAATTACAAAGGCCTGGCGGCCTGCCAGTCTGACAGCGGGGACATTACATTTGACGGAAGCACCCTGACGACCGGAAAGTCTGACGGTGTCTCGGCGGTCCTTACCGCGGCACCTCTTAGCGCTGTCCGCACAGACGGAAGCGGTCAGACGGTTACTGTCACCGGGAGCACAATCAGATCGACAGTGACCGACATGCCGGCATTTGAGATAGCCGACAGCAGCTCTTCGGCGCCGACAGCAGCCCTGACTTTCGCTAACAGCACGATTAACGCGACAACAGATACGGGATATGCAATCGATGCTGCGGGTACGGTCACGGTACAGGAAAGTACGCTGGCTCTGACGACGACCGCGAATACGGCGTTCCGTGCAGCAGGCACTGTCAATATCAGCGATGGCAGCACGGTGACAGCGGACTCCGTTACGGGTATTGCAGCAGGCGCTGTCAATATCAGCGGCGGCAGCACGGTGACAGCGAATGCCACTACGGGCATCGGTATTTCGAGTGGATCAACGATTGGTATTGAGGGAGAGAATACAAGCGTAACAGCATCTTCCACAGGCAGGGATGCAATCTATGCGGCAGGAGCTGTGACTATTAAAGACAGTGCAGAAGTTACGGCTACGGCGGCGGCGGACGGGATTGATGCAGATGGGGATGTCACGATTGATTCTGCAACCTGCACAGTGACAGACAGCAAAGGTGCTGCGGCTGTTTATTCCAAGGGCAATATTGTGGTTAATAATTCGACTGTTGATGTAACCAACAGCGGAACGAAGAGTGGCGGAAATCAGTGCGGCTTTACGGCTGAGGGAGACATCACATTCAGCGGGACAGATAACAAGGTCACTTCCAATGCGACGAATTCCCCGGTTAATGCCAAGGGATCGAACGGCTTCACGGTTGACGGCGGCCTGACAACACTTAAGACGCCGGAAGATGTGGTGGCGGGCTATGTGATTAACGCCGCTTCTGGAATAAATATCTTAAGCGGCAAAGTGGTCGTTGACTCCCACGAGAACAATTATAAGCCGTTTAACGTTACGCCGGCACTGGCGCTTCCGGAAAAAGTTACCGCCGGCAAGCCGGATTTCAGTGAATTCAAGATGACGATTGAGCCGGCCTGGTCGGTGACGTATGATGCAAACGGCGGTACGGGCGATGTTCCGGAGAAGCAGCTTGCCATTATCGACTATACGAACGCGGCTGATGTCAAATCTATCACGATCCCGGAGTCACCGACACCGGTATCGGCAGACGGAACGTTTATCGGCTGGGCAGAGTCGGATACAGCAACAGAAGCCGGCTATTTCCCGAAACAGGTATTCACGCCTTCTTACGACATGACGCTCTATGCCGTTTACAGTAAGAACTTTACTTTTGGTACAGAGAGCACGGACGGCGGAAACTATACGGCAAATCCGTCGACCATCAAACCGGGCGACAGCATCACGCTGACGGAGACGCCTGCAGAGGGCTATGAATTCGTGAAATGGGAGCGCAGCGACGACGGCGGAACAACTTATGCGGATGCCGGCACGTCTGCACCGAGCCAGACTTTCACTTATATCACGGAACAGACGAAGATCCGCCCGGTCTTCAAGCTTAAGACATTTAAAGTAAGGACATTTGCTTCTCCGGCTGCGGGCGGTACCGCTGTTATCGCAGACGGCGATACAACTGTAACGGAAGGCGCGTACGATTACGGAACATCACATACACTGACGGCAGTACCGAATGCAGGGTACGATTTTATCTCCTGGACATCCGGCGGGAATATCGTAAGCCAGGAAAGCACGTTTGTGACAGACTCCTTGAAAGGGAACATGACCTATACGGCAAACTTCGTGAAGCAGACCTTTACCTTTACTCCCGGCGATGCGAAGGAAGGCAAGGGCACAGCTTCCCCGGCTTCACAGACGGTGGCCTACGGCGATACCATCAACCTGACGGCTGTTCCTGCGGAAGGATATATGTTCGACCGCTGGTACCGCAGCGACGATGCAGGGGCAAGCTACACTGAAGCAGGGAACAAAAATCCGGGCGTATTCGAAAACATCACACAGGACACGAAAATTTATCCGAACTTCATCAGGATCACGGAAAATGTCGTTGTGAATATTGATCCGGTAAGCGATCTTTCGAACAAGGTGACCGGAGCCGGAGCCTATGAGTACGGCGACGAAGTAACCCTGACAGCTGTTCCGGGATCGGAATACAACTTCGTGAAATGGATCGAAAACGGCGCAATAGTGACGACGGATGCGTCCTTTACGCTGACGTCTGTCAAAGAGAACCATACATACAAGGCGGTTTTCGAAAAGAAGACATGGGAATTTAATGCTGACAAAGCAGTAGGC
The DNA here is from genome assembly GCA_002316215.1 of Lachnospiraceae bacterium UBA1066. GTDB lineage: Bacteria > Bacillota > Clostridia > Lachnospirales > Lachnospiraceae > Chordicoccus. The sequence continues at coordinate 10,667 of DCDB01000071.1, forward strand.
GGCACGGCAGAAGTTACTCCGGCATCGGTAACATCGGGCGGCAGCATCACCCTGACGGCAACTCCGGACGAGGGCTATGACTTCATCGGCTGGATGCGCTCGGATGACAGCGGCACGACTTATGCAGATGCCGGCACGGACAACCCGCAGATCTTCGACAATATTCTGACGACCACGAAGATCCAGCCGGTGTTTAAACTCAAGACTTTTGAGATAACAGCATCAGCGGATCCTGCAGAAGGCGGCACGGTTGCCGGAGCAGGGACTTATGACTGGGGCACGGAAGCAGCGCTTGCGGCAACGCCGGCTGTCGGCTATGATTTCGTAAGATGGATGGAAGGCTCTGACACAGTCGGCACGGAAGCGGCACTCAAGGTTACCGTCAAGGCAGCTCACGCCTATGTGGCAGTGTTCAAGAAACAGACCTTCAAAGTGACGTATGATCCGGATGCTTCGAAGAACGGCAAGGTCACGATGACAGGCGGCGGCGACGCGACGGAGTACGGCTCCAGCGTTACATTTACGGAGACCCCGGATTACGGCTATGTCTTCGTGAAATGGACGGACAACGGCAAGGACGCAGGCACGGGTTCTTCTTATACAATTGATCCGGTCACCGGTGCGCATGACGTCACGGCAGTCTTCAAGAAGATTCCGTCGGCTTCATTCAAGGACGGAGACATCATTGTCCTCCATTCGGATCTTGATTACAGCAAGGCGCTGGACATCGAAGCCAGGTCGCGTGACAACACGGCGAACCTGCAGCTGTGGGATGCCAACGGGTCGTCGGCACAGGAATTCATCGTTGTCGAAAACGGTGACGGAACCTACAGCTTTGCACCATACTGCAGCGGACGTTATCTCGATGTCGCGGGCGCAGGAACTGCAGACGGAACGAATATCCGCCAGTACGATGTGAACGGTACTGCGGCTCAGTCCTGGACAGTGATGGATAATACGGATGAATCGGTATCCTTCGAGTCTTCGGTCGGCAAGGGATGCATGATGGATGTCATGAACGGCTGGGCAGCAGCCGGCACAAATGTACGGATATGGCAGAGCAACGGAACTTCAGCCCAGAAATTCCGTGCCGAGATAGTCGGAACAGTGCCATATAAGACCGGTAACTATACGGTCGGCAGCGCAGTTGGAACAAACCTCATGCTGGATGTCCTGAAAGCAGGGACGGAGAACGGCACGAACGTGGTCATCAACGGGAAAACCGGAACGGAAACACAGACATTCCGTCTGATGTACGGGCCAGAAGGCTCCTACCGCTTCATAACTTTCTGCGGCAAGGCTGTCGATGTCGCAGGCGGCAGAAAGGCAATCTGCACGAATATCCAGGAGTATGCCGTCAACTATTCGAAAGCCCAGAACTGGTTCATCGAGGAAACGAAGAACGGTACAGAGCAGATTGTTTCGGAAGTTAGCGGACTGTGCATGAACGTCGACAATGCTGGAACAGCCGACGGCACAAACGTCCAGTGCTACACGGATGACGGTACTGCAGCAGGCGAATGGTTTGTTTCACCTGTGGCATAAGGGCATACAGAAATACAGAACAATTAAGTAAAGAATCTTGAAACGGGCCGGAGCTTCCTGCGGGGAAAGAAAATTTCAATTTCCCCCAGGAAGCTCCGGTTTTTATTCCCTGCAGAAGCTGCCGGAAAACTATTTTTTTTCTGTTTTTAAGGAGCGATCCGCCGGGCAGGATGAATCGGAATAAAGAAAAGAAAATTTTAATAAAAAGTTAAAAATGCTTTGACATCTTGAAATTGATGTGTTACTGTAAAAAATGCACTATTGTGGAGGAATATCCTTTAGAAAATGCAAAAACCGGCGCTTTTGTTTCCGGTTTATTTTAAAAGGAGCAGAAAACAGCGCTATAACAGCATTTTACGGGATATCAGCCATAGTAAATATAAAGAAATCACGGGGTGAAACGTCGAATGGAGAAAAACAGAATTCGTCCTATTAAGTCCGGCAGATCGGTTCGAATGAGCTACCAGCGTCAGAAGGAAGTTCTGGAAATGCCGAACCTCATTGAGGTCCAGAAGGATTCTTATGACTGGTTTGTCACCGATGGGCTGAAAGAGATATTTGAAGATATCTCTCCCATTGAAGATTACAGCGATAAACTGAGCCTTGATTTTGTCGACTTCGAGCTTTGCAGGGATGAAGTGAAGTATCCGATAGAGGAATGCAAAGAACGGGATGCGAATTACGCGGCGCCGCTTAAGGTGATCGTGCGTTTGCTGAACAAGGAAAATGGCGAGATCAAGGAACATGAGATTTTCATGGGTGATCTTCCTCTCATGACGGCCACCGGAACGTTTATTATCAATGGCGCGGAACGTGTCATTGTCAGTCAGCTTGTCCGTTCCCCCGGAATTTACTATGGAATCGCACATGATAAGATCGGAAAGCAGCTGTATTCCTGCACTGTGATCCCGAACCGCGGCGCATGGCTGGAGTACGAAACGGACTCCAACGATGTTTTTTATGTCCGCGTGGACCGCACGAGAAAGGTACCGATCACGCAGCTGATCCGTGCCCTTGGCGTCGGCACCAACCAGGAGATTATCCAGCTCTTCGGAGACGAACCGAAGATTGAGGCTTCATTTACGAAAGACCCCGCGACCAGCTATCAGGAGGGGCTGCTTGAGCTGTACAAAAAGATCCGTCCGGGTGAGCCGCTTGCAGTAGATTCGGCTGAAAGCCTTATTAACGGCATGTTTTTCGACCCGAGACGTTACGATCTTGCCAAAGTCGGCCGTTATAAATTCAATAAAAAGCTGCTTCTGCGCAACCGCATTTATAAACATACGCTTGCACAGGACGTCGTCGATACGGAAACGGGTGAAATCCTGGCGGAAGCCGGGACGGTCTGCACGCGTGAACTCGCAGATAAGATCCAGAACGCGGCAGTGCCGTTTGTCTACATTAAAATAGAAGGTGCGGGACGCGATATCAAGGTTCTTTCTTCGATGATGGTAGACATCGACAGCTGGATTACGATGACGGAAGAAGAAAAGAAGAATATCGGAATTACGGAACTGGTCTATTATCCGGCGCTGCGCGAGATCCTTGACAGCAGCAAGGATGATAAGGATCTGGCGATGAATCTTAAGAGACGTATCCATGACCTCATTCCGAAGCATATCACAAGGGAAGATATTTTCGCTTCCATTAATTATAACATGCATCTGGAGTATGGCATCGGCAACAAAGACGATATCGACCATCTGGGCAACCGCCGTATCCGTGCGGTAGGCGAACTGCTCCAGAACCAGTATCGTATCGGTCTTTCCCGGCTGGAACGTGTTGTCCGTGAACGAATGACGACGCAGGATGCCGACACAGTGACACCGCAGTCCCTGATCAACATCAAGCCGGTAACCGCAGCTGTCAAGGAATTCTTCGGATCTTCGCAGCTGTCCCAGTTCATGGATCAGAATAACCCGCTCGGAGAGCTGACGCATAAGAGACGTCTTTCGGCCTTAGGCCCCGGCGGTCTTTCACGTGACCGTGCCGGATTCGAAGTCCGCGATGTCCACTATTCGCATTACGGACGCATGTGCCCGATTGAGACTCCTGAAGGCCCGAACATCGGCCTGATCAACTCTCTGGCCTGCTATGCCCGTATCAACCAGTACGGCTTCATTGAGGCTCCGTACCGTAAAATTGACAAAACCGATCCTGAAAACCCGCGTGTCACGGAAGACGTTGACTATATGACGGCGGATGAAGAAGACAATTACCATGTCGCGCAGGCAAATGAACCTCTCGATGCGGAAGGCCATTTCATTCATCACAATGTTTCCGGACGTTTCAGGGAGGCAACACAGGAATACGACCGTACGATGTACGATTATATGGACGTTTCCCCGAAGATGGTTTTCTCGGTGGCGACATCCCTGATTCCGTTCCTTCAGAACGACGATGCCAACCGTGCCCTGATGGGATCCAACATGCAGCGCCAGGCCG
>DCDB01000188.1:0-12031 GCA_002316215.1 Lachnospiraceae bacterium UBA1066
CAATAATTTCTCTTAGTTCCTCAAACCTGCCACCGACCTCTGAGCCCTTTCCCGCCATAGTCTCGAGCAGTACGGTTGTATGCATTTCTTCCGTAAGAAGCCGGTTCAGCGAATCGGCAATTTCACGGATACCTTTCTCCGTACCCTGCCCTGTGTGGCTTCCCGGATGAAAATTATACAGATTCCCGGGCAGAAGCTCCAGCTTTAAAAGATCGTCCCGCATCATCTCCTCGCCGAAAGCCCTTGTCTCCGGATTCGCAGAACAAAGATTCAAAGTGTAAGGAGCATGTGCCAGGATGACCGGAAAATGATGATCTTTCATTATTTTCCTCAGCCCGGCCACATCTTCAGGATTTATTTCCTTCGTCTTCCCTCCCCGCGGATTCCGCGTAAAAAACTGGAACGTGTCGGCACCTAAGGACAGTGCTTCCAGCCCCATGTGCGCGTAGCCCTTTGAAATCGATAAATGACAGCCTATTGCAAACATAATGTCTGTTCTCCGTCTTCTTAAATCATCCGCACTTAAGTTTATTCTACGCCTGCCTTTTCTATTCTATCATATTGTTCCGTACTGTGTCCTTTTTTATTCCTGATTCTCATGTTCGGCTGTAAAAAACACCGTAGAAAAGTTCTCGCCCTGCGTAGTCCGGATAAGCGGCTTTCTATACCAACTTTTACAAAATGCCGGTATAATCCGCTGCTTATCAGCCCAAAATGTCAAACCGCATAAGCTGTATTCCAACTTATAAAAGCACCCCGGAAAGCCTTGAATAAAGCTTTTCGGGGCACCAAATGCAGAAACAGTATACCATAGGGTATTCGGAAAACGTTCAGTTCACCCTGTAAAAGTCAATGATTAAAATGCCTTTCTGAACAGTTCAATAATATCCTTCTCTTTTCCGACTCTGGGATTGCTGAAAGCATTGCCGTCACGCAGCGCGTTACCGGCCATCAGCTCGAAATCTTCTTCCTTTACGCCCATTTCTTTCAGTGTCTTCGGAATACCAACGTCCGTAGCAAGATTCCGCATTGCATCAACTGCCTTGTGAGCGGCATCCATAACGGAAAGATCTTTTATGTTTTCTCCCATGAACTCCGCAATATTGGCAAACTTTTCCGGATTGGATCCCAAATTATATTCTTCCACTGTCGGCAGAAGGATAGCATTGGCTACACCATGCGGCATATCGTACTGGCCGCCCAGCTGATGCGCCATAGCATGGACATAGCCGAGATTGGCGTTATTAAATGCCATGCCTGCGAGCAGGGAAGCATAGGCCATATTTTCACGTGCCTTTTCATTTTTCCCATTGGCAACGGCCGGCCGGAGATTCGTGGCAATGAGCCGGATAGCCTGAATTGCCATGGCATCACATACCGGATTAGCATCCACGGAAACGTAGGACTCAATGGCATGCGTCAGAGCGTCCATGCCAGTTGCCGCAGTAAGTCCTGCCGGAACATTCAGCATAAGAAGTGGATCATTAAAGGAAACCGAAGGAACATTTCTCCAGCTCACGATAACGAATTTCAGCTTCGTCTCAGAATTCGTAAGCACGCAGTGCCGTGTCACTTCGCTTCCTGTACCTGCCGTGGTATTGACAGAAATAATTGGCGGAAGTGCATTTTCCAGCGTTTCAATGCCGGCATAGGAAGTCAGATCGCCTTTGTGCGTTGCCGCAATGCCGATACCTTTTCCGTTATCATGTGCTGAACCGCCTCCGATGGTAATAATCGAATCGCATTTTTCATTCTTATACACTTCAAGGCCGTCATAGCAGTTTTTAATCTTCGGGTTTGGCTCGACACCGTTGTAAATAGCATACTCAATCCCGGCTTTTTTAAGAGAATCAAGACATTTTTCTACTGGACCCTCTTTCATTCCTTCAAGAAAAGTATCCGTGACAATGAGCGGTCTTTTCATTTTCAGGATTTTGCACCTCTCCCCCAAAACATCCACACATCCGGGTCCGAAAAAGTTGACGGAATCCATTAAGAAATCATAATACCTCATAGATCAATTCCTCCTTTGGCTAATATTTAAGTCTTCCTGCCATTGATTCGCCGCAGAAAGCTTCTATAATGTAAATTGTATCAAATACAGGTTTCCGTATGAGAGACAATTATCAGGAGATTGTACATGAATCAGCATGGCGAAGAACATCAGGTAGTTGTTGCATCAGTAAGAGAAGCCCTCTTTGCGCTCATGGAAAAAAAGGAATACTCCGGAATTACTGTATGTGAATTGTGCAGGAAAGCCGGAATTGCAAGATCTACATTTTATCGTAATTACGACAGCAAGGATTCTGTTTTAAGAGCTTCAATGCAGGATGTTTTTCTGGAATTCGACAGACAGTATTTTCCTGAAACATTAGATGACCGCTATAAAGAAAAGTATATACGGGAGGTTACGGAATATGTCGCGCGCTATCAAAAGCGGCTCAAATGTATAAGCCGTGCGAATTTGTCAAATATCTATCTTGAGGAATTCAACCGGCACCTCCTTAATACATACAGAAGGGGGCTGGAGCATCAGGATAAAATCCGAATATACTCTGTCGCCGGTGCCCAATACAACTTAATTTTTAACCTTTCCATGAAAAATCAGACATAGAAAAAGGATATTCCCGTTTTACCGGAAATATCCTTTTCCTTCCTAAAAAATATCGCCATAGGTGAGTTTGTCAGTCAACGTCCTTCGTCGCAACCATATCGACTCCGGTTCCCGCCACATCAGCCTTTATAACGTCGCCGATTCTTACGGGACAGGGCACGGAAATGCCCGTGATGTCGCGGATGCAATCAAAGATTTTGCTCTTCGGAATATCCGATTTCGTCTTGCAGGATACCGTAACAGCCCCCGTTTTACTTCCGAAAACCCTGACGGAGCTTGTAACAATCCTGGTCGGATTAGTAACTTCCTTACGTGCATAGGCATCGCCGCGCGCGCAGGTATTCCCGAGCACCTTCATAACATTACCGTCTTCCATGGTTACTTCAATCTGGCAGCCAAGAGGACATCCGATACAGGTCAAATTTCTCTTCTCCATCGTTTATTCCTCCTCTACTTTAATCTTGATGCTCTTAAGATCCGGATGCTTGTCGAACATGGCGCGCGTAAGAAGAACTTCTTCCATCTCTCCGGGTGCCATGACCGGACGTTTCCGATGTACAACTCTTTCATCATCCAGATATACATTCACAGATTTTTTCTTCATGACTCCGCCGACACGGAAACGCACGGTCAGCTTGTCACCTGCACGTTTCGGATCAATCGTGGCAGGAACCGTATACCGCGGCCCGCCTTCGATTTCCACCGGAATTTCGTTGAGTTCGGTCTCCTCGCCGCCTGCTGCAACATAAGCCGCCGCATTGCGTCCGGCCGCTTCCGCTTCCTCGGAAACAAAATCAACCAGATCATGGACATGCAGGACATTGCCGGCTGCAAAGACGCCGGGGATCGAGGTTTCGAGACTTTCATTTACCGTAGGCCCGTTCGTCACACGGTTCAGGGCGACGCCCATGCCGCGCGAAAGTTCATTTTCCGGAATCAGGCCGACCGAAAGCAGGAGCGTATCGCAGTCATAATGCTCTTCCGTTCCGGGAATCGGCTTCATATGCTCATCCACAGCCGCAATCGTACAGCCTGTGATTCTTTCCTTGCCTTCAATATCGACGACGGTGTGGGCAAGTTTCAGCGGAATGCCGAAGTCATCGAGGCACTGGACAATATTTCTCTTAAGTCCGCCGGAATAAGGCATGATTTCCGCCACAACCTTAACCTTGGCACCTTCCAGCGTCATACGTCTTGCCATGATAAGGCCGATATCCCCGCTTCCTAAAATGACAACCTGCCGCCCCGGCATATACCCCTCGATATTGACAAGCCTCTGCGCCGTGCCTGCGGAATAAATTCCTGCCGGACGGAATCCTGGGATGTTCAGGGCTCCTCTGCTTCTCTCACGGCAACCCATGGTGAGGATAATTGCCTTCGCCTGGATCTCAAAAAGTCCGTCTTCCCTGTTCATGGCCGTGATCACTTTCTCCGGTGACAGATCCATGACCATGGTATTCAGCTTATATTCAATCTTCCGTTCCGTCACCTGCTCGATGAAACGCGTCGCATATTCCGGACCGGTCAGCTCTTCCTTAAATGTATGAAGTCCGAAACCGTTATGGATGCACTGGTTCAGGATGCCGCCGAGGCAGCTGTCACGTTCAAGGATCAGCACATTCTTCTGTCCCGCATCAAATGCAGCTACAGCCGCCGCAAGCCCTGCAGGGCCGCCGCCGATAATTACGATATCATAATTTTTCATGGCTGCACCTCCTTATGCGCACGATCCTTCGGAATGCCCAGAATCAGTTTGGAATCTCCTCCGCATTTTGTAATTTCACTCTGGTCAACACCCCATTCGCGGGCCAGGATCTCCATGGTACGCGGCGAGCAGAAGCCTGCCTGGCATCTTCCCATCCCGGCACGTGTCCTGCGCTTCACAGAATCCAGGCTCTTCGCTCCGAGCGGGCGGTGGATAGCATCAAGGATTTCTCCTTCGGAAATGCTTTCGCAGCGGCAGATGATTCTGCCGTAGGCCGGATTCTTCCGGATCAGTTCGGTTCTTTCTTCCTTGGAAAGCTTCTTCGGATTGAGGACGCCCTTACGTGTTCCGTTGTAATCCGGATTTTCTTCAAGTCCAAGTTTGTCACGCAGAAGTTCCGCGGTCATCTTGCCAATTGCAGGCGAAGAGGTAAGGCCCGGAGATTCAACGCCGGCACAGTCAATAAACTGCGGAGCATCTTCAACTTCTCCAAGAATGAATTCATGGTGATCCTCATGCGCACGAAGGCCGGCAAAGCTTGTAATTACCTGACGGATCGGCAGGTTCTTGACGGTATTTCCTGCCTTTGCAATCAGATCATTAATGCCCTCCGCCGTTGTATTCGTACCTTCCTTATCCTCGATATCAATGGCCGTCGGCCCCACGATAATGTTCCCGTGGACAGTCGGGCTTACGAGAACGCCCTTGCCAAGCCTGGTCGGAAGCTGGAAAATCGTATGGGTGAGATACCCTTCACCAACAGCGCGATCCAGCAGGCAGTAATCTCCGCGTCTCGGCGTAATGTGAATTTTCTTTGCAGAAACCATATTGTGGAACATATCGGAATAAAGTCCGGCACAGTTGACCACATACTTTGTATCGATGGCGCCGTTCTTTGTCTGGAGTGTCCAGTGATCCCCGTTTTTAACAACAGCCGTAACTTCCGTATTAAAGCGGAACTCCACGCCGTTCGTATTGGCATTTTCCGCCATGGCAATCGTCAGGTTGAACGGGCAGACGATTCCGCCGGTCGGAGCCCAAAGAGCTGCAACCGCATTGTCACTGATATTCGGTTCCAATTCCCTTAAGCGCTTCTGATCGACAATTTCCAGTTCTTTGACACCGTTCGCAACACCATTTTCATAAAGCTTTTGAAGATTCGGCATATCCTCTTCATGCATACAGACAACCAGGCTGCCGTTCTGGATAAAATCAAAATCAAGTTCTTTTGCGAGGCCCGGGAACATCAGGTTCCCTTCCAGATTATATTTCGCCATCAGGCTGCCATGAGTTGCGTCAAAACCCGCATGCACGATGGCACTATTTGCTTTACTTGTGCCGCAGCAGACATCTTCCGCCTTTTCGACGACGCATACGTCTGCTTTGTAGCGGGATAAAAAGCGCGCCACGCAGCACCCTACGGCACCCGCACCGATTACGACTATGTCATACACTGTTATATCACTCCTTTTCTATTTTCTTACGCAAAGGCATTCACGCCGAAAGATTCAAGCCTTGCCCTGCATATCTATAGTCTTCTAAAAAAAGCCGGACAGTCGAACATCCTCTGTAAAGGACGGACTGCCCGGCTTGTGCTCCTGGGTTTCGATATTTTATTTAGATTGGATGACGCCTGTATCAAAAGCAGTTCTTTGTTCCTATGACGAGGATACTCAAGATGCTCTTGAACGTCGATGATGCATAGGATTGCTCCTCCGCTTCATGATTTCCGCAATCACACCTTCAAATATTTATGCCCACGGAATTGCGTTGTAAAGCAGAAGTGCTACAAGCGCGCCGCAGATCGGTCCAAAGATCGGGACGATCAAACCATATTTCCAATTGCTGTCGCCCTTGCCCTTGATGGGAAGGATTGCGTGCGCAATACGGGGACCAAGGTCACGGGCCGGGTTAATAGCATATCCGGTCAGACCGCCAAGGCTCATGCCGACAGAAACGATGATACCGAAAACAAGAAGTTTGGCGACGCCGGCATTAAGTTCCGGAACCTGAGACATGCCGAGGATCGTGAATACAAGAATGAATGTGCCGATAAACTCACTGAAGAAGTTCCTTGCCATATTCGGAACCGACGGGCCCGTTGAGAAGACGCCGAGCTTTGTTGCTGCGCTGTCCGTTGCATCGAACTGATCCTTGAAAAGGATATAAACAATTACTGCGCCTACGAATGCGCCGAGAATTTCGCATATGCAAAGCCCCGGTACATTAGCCCATGTATAAATATCGCTTCCGCCCTTTGCTGCAAGAGCGATCGTCAGCGCCGGATTGAAGCTGGCTCCGGACGCCTGACCGAATACGAATGCGGGAAGCATAACCGCAAGGCCCCATGCCAATGTGATCTGAATAGATCCGGCACCTTTCATTCCCGACTTATTAAGTGTTACGTTTGCGACAACACCGTCGCCGAGGATGATAAGAATCATTGTTCCAAGAAACTCACCTATGAAAGGCAGCATAATTATTTACCTCCGATTATTTTTTAGGATTTAATCTTCTTTTGCCCAGCCGTAAGCGCATTTAACTGCTTTGTTCCAGCCTTTGACACGCGCCGCACGTTCTTCTTCGCTGATTTCCGGCTTGAAGGTACGGTCAATTGCCCAGTTCTTTATAACATCTTCTTTGCTTGCCCAGTATCCGACTGCAAGACCTGCCAGATAGGAAGCGCCCATAGCCGTCGTCTCAACGCAGGTCGGACGTTTGACCGGAGCATTGATGATGTCAGCCTGTGTCTGCATCAGATAATTGTTGGCGCAGGCACCGCCGTCTACCTTAAGTGCCGCCAGATCAATTCCGGAATCCGCCTTCATAGCGGTAAGAACGTCATTCACCTGGTAAGCAAGACTGTCAAGCGTCGCACGGATGATATGGTATTTATTGCATCCGCGTGTCAGGCCTACGATTGTTCCTCTTGCGTACTGATCCCAGTGCGGAGCGCCGAGTCCTGTAAATGCAGGAACAACATAGCAGCCGTTGGTATCGCTGACTTTATTAGCAAGATATTCTGTATCCGGTGAAGAATCAACGATCTTAAGCTGGTCGCGCAGCCACTGGATTGCAGCGCCTGCTACGAAGATAGAACCTTCAAGAGCATAATTGACTTTTCCGTCAAGCCCCCAGGCAATCGTGGTAACCAGGCCGTTCTTTGAAAACACCGGCTTCTCGCCTGTATTCATCAGCATGAAGCAGCCTGTGCCATAAGTATTCTTTGCTTCGCCGGCAGTAAAGCAGGTCTGTCCGAAAAGAGCTGCCTGCTGATCGCCTGCTGCGCCGGCAATCGGAATAGCCCCGCCGAGGAACTGCGGATCCGCATATCCGAAGATGCCGCTGGACGGTTTCGCTTCCGGAAGCATGCATTTCGGGATATTGAGTTCTTTCAGGATCTCATCATCCCATTCAAGAGTATTGATGTTGAAAAGCATCGTACGGGAAGCATTGGAATAATCCGTTGCATGGATTTTTCCGCCGGAAAGTTTCCACATCAGCCAGCAGTCAACCGTACCGAAAAGCAGTTCCCCTCTTTCCGCGCGTTCACGTACGCCCGGAACATTTTCAAGAATCCAGCGAAGCTTCGTGCCTGAGAAGTAAGCATCGATAACAAGGCCGGTCTTCTGGCGGAACATATCCGTAAGGCCCTTCGCCTTCAGGGAATCCGCATACTCTGAGGTGCGGCGGCACTGCCAGACGATTGCGTGATAAACCGGCTCGCCGGTATTCTTATCCCATACGATCGTCGTTTCACGCTGATTGGTGATACCGATAGCCGCAATATCCGCTGCCGATACATTTAACTTCTGCATTGCTTCAACTGCTACACTGAGCTGGGTTGCCCAGATTTCATTAGCATCATGCTCTACCCATCCCGGTTTCGGGAAAAACTGTGTAAACTCTCTCTGAGCGACGCTGCAAATCTCTCCTTTCTCATTGAACAGGATGCACCGGTTTGATGTGGTGCCGGAATCAAATGCCATTACATACTTTGCCATAACTTTCCTCCTTTTCAAAATGGTTATGTTCCTTAAAACTTTCAGACAAAAACCCGTGTCTGGTTTTGCCTGTTAATAAACATTTCAGAAAATTCTTTTTCCTGCTTTAAATCAGAATGACCAAACCTTTTTACTCGTGGACGAAACAGCCATCGCACCGGCATCCAGTGCATCAATAACGTCCTGTTTCTCACTGATGAGACCGCCCGCGAGCAGAGGAATCTTTGTCGACATACGTATCTTTTTGATAATCTTCGGCATTATACCCGGGAGTATCTCTATAAAATCCGGCTGTACGATCTTTATCCGCCCTGCTTCGGAAAGAGCCATGGAATCAATCACAAAAATCCGAAGAATCGTATAAAGCCCCAGCTCCTTAGCCCTTAAAACAAGTCCCTGCCGCGTAGTGATAATTCCATCAGCTCTCGTGTTTTTATGAATAAAATCAACCGAAATATCTTTTCCGGAGAGTCCGTTGATCAGATCGATATGTACCATGGCAATCCTGCCGCTGTCCTTAATCCTGCCGACAATCTCCGGAATCGAACATATATCTCCATATAAAATGAATATCACCTGAATATTCGATTTCAGGCATTCTTCCAGGCCTTCATCATCTTTAATTGCAGCTATAATCGGGTTTTCCTGGACTGCATCATAAAAGATCTGGTTCATGCAATCCCCCTTTTTTAAAATCATAAAAAGCACAAAAAACATGGCCCGCTAGGGTCGTTTTATGTGCTCTTTTCTCCGGGCAATATGATGTTCGATTATCTGCGTTGTTCATTCTATCTATATCGTACTCTCTTTTTAGATTTTTTCAAGAAATATTTCCCAATTTCTTTATATTTTGCATTAATTTCCGCTAAAAACAATCATAAAGCCCGCCGCTCCACGGTAAAGCCGATAAAACGGCAGGCTTTCGGGCCATTTCACTTTATAAAACAATCCGCGTCCAGACTGTTCGGCTCCGTCCGGTATCATATCAGTTTTCCGGGAGACTGCTTATACGTCCTGAAGGTTCGCGGCTGCGTATTTCAAGATCCTACCTATTTCAGCTTACGGAGAGCCGTACAGATTTCCGGCATTGTCATTTCACCCGCACCGACTATCTTTCCGGCGGCAATCATAATCGGCACACGCTCAATTTTATACTGTTCCACAAGCGCAGGATAGAGATTTGCGTCGATCATATGTACCGAAACCGCTTCGTTTTCATATGCGACGCGCTGCGCGTTCATAACCGTCTTGGCGCAGTGGCTGCAGGTAAGCGATACGCAGACATCGGCACGGACCGGGCCTTTTATGCGGGCAATATCTTTAAGTGTCGGCTTGTCAAGCGGTTTTGCAGCTCCGCCGGCTGTAAGAAGCGCCATAGCAAAACTGTTCATTTCGCGTCCGCCCGGTACGCCGTGGAATACCATTCTCTCGAAGCCTCTGTCCGTAAAAAATCCCGTAGCCGGAAGATAAGCCGGATCAAGTACCGCATCTGCAGCAGGATCCTCACCGGGAGCCAAAAGCTTAAACGCAAGATGCTCCGAAAGACTTGCCAGGTCTTTTAAGAAAATCGCCATTTCCAGGCTTTTATCGCCGTCATCCGCAATGCAGGTAAGGGTGACATTTCCGCTCACCGGAGCAAGGACGCTTTTCAGCTGTCCTTCCAGTTCAACTGAAATAAGCGGGCTTTTAAGCGGCAGTGAATCCGCAGATAGTGACATAATTGCTCCTTTCTTTACAGCATTCCGACAAGATCGAGGCTCGGCTTCAGCGTTTCAGCTCCGGGCTGCCACTTCGCCGGGCAGACCTGGTCTCCGTGTTCCGCCACAAAGCGGGCAGCGCGCAGCTTCCTCAAAAGCTCTTCCGCATTCCGTCCGATGCTCATATCGTTGACCTCATAAAGTACTACCTCAGCCTTGTCATTTAAAACAAAAGTCGCGCGATAGGCCTGACCTGCATTCTCATCCAGGACACCGAACTGCCGCGCAAGAGCCCCTGCCGGATCGCCGACCATCGGGAACTCAATCTTTTTGATGGTGTCAGACGCATCCGCCCATGCCTTATGCACAAAATGGGTGTCTTCGCTTACGGAATAAACTTCACAGTTTTCCGCCTTGAATTTTTCGTAATTATCGGCCATATCCCCCAGCTCCGTCGGGCAGACAAACGTAAAATCCGCCGGGTAGAAAAAGAATACGGACCAGTGTCCCATAAGCCCTTCCTTTGTCAGGGTTCCGTCTTTTCCCTTTTGAAAAAAGCTGACTGTAAAGTCTTCCGGTACAAAATGTATCAAATTATTCATGGCATCCTCCTTTGTAAATAATCAATAAATTTCTTTCCTGCTTTGTTATATAATTATATGAATTTTATGAATATAAATCAAGCATCTTTAGTCATTCTCGTGAAATTGAACATATATTTTCATCTGTTTATCTTTCTTTTATAATGAACAACTTGCATTCTTTCAGTCCACCGAGTATACTATAAGTGTGTCTGGTTTGCCTTTAGTGAAATTAAATAAATATGTAAAAGGAGGGCCAAATGGCAGAAGATAAACTCGGAATTACAAATATGAACGGGATGACCAAGAATGACGCGAAGGACTGCGGCCTCAATGATATGAACTGCAATTCTGACGAAGCCGATAAGGACTGCGGTCTCACCGATATGAACTGCAACGGAGAAAGCGATGATACATCCTGCGGTCTTACCAACATGAACTGCGACGATGATCAGAAGTCCTGATCAGTAAAAGAAAAATTGAATAACGAATAAGGAAAATAAAAAAGGAAGCGCTTCGTGAGCACCTCCTTTTTTATTTGCACACTTATATCTTTTTTGATACAGACATTAAAATCAAAGTTTCTTTTGGTACCCATGCTGTTTCGGATTGCTGCATCACTTCATAACTTCCATGGTTCTCAACATTTTCGAAATCTTCTGCAGGCAGTCACTTCGTCGTGCTTAGGACGCTGCGGTTTTTATACAGATAGTCCACAAGGGATACCACCGTCAGCGCCACCGCTACCCACATGATAATCTGCGTGAAAATGTAGAGCTGCGGAATGTCCGCAATCATGAGACAGATCATGATGATCTGGAACGTGGTCTTGAATTTTCCCCAGTAGCTGGCGGCAATTACAATCCCATTATCCGCCGCGATGAGACGGAAACCGCTGATAATAAATTCCCGGGCAATGATGATAATGACGATCCATGCGGGAATACGCATCATGGCGACAAGACATACAAGCGCTGAGCAGACCAGCAGCTTATCCGCCAGAGGATCCATAAATTTACCGAAATCCGTAATCATATTGTATTTTCTGGCAATCTTTCCGTCCGCCATGTCGGTAAGGCTCGCCGCGATAAAAATCGCAAGTGCAATCCATTTTCCGGCCGCTCCGCCGACACCCGACAGCATGAAGAAAACAAAAAACGGAATCATGATACAGCGCAAAATCGTTAACTTATTTGGCAGATTCATAGTTCTATCCTTCCCGTTCGTTATTGCAGGGCTACCTGCGGAATTGAATGATGCGGATATCAGAAGTTCATTTAACTCCTGTGATTCAGAGGCTGGCTAAGTCACTTCAAGTTTTCCGCATTTCTATTCCTATTATAAATGTAATTGCCCGTAATGTCAAAGACAGGCAGTTCTGCCGGACATATTCCGGAACTTTTCTTCTTCCCCTTTCCTTCTTCCCCTTT
>DCDB01000188.1:12198-15306 GCA_002316215.1 Lachnospiraceae bacterium UBA1066
ATTCTTCTATTTTCTTCTTCCCTTTTTCCCCTTTTCTTCTCCCGCAAGTTTTTACAAACGTACATCTTATCCTGTCAATTGTATCTGTGCCCGCAGGCTCTTCAATTCAGTACCTTTACTGATCAAGTCCGACAATATAGCGCGCAACCCCCTGAAGATCAGACACATCAATATTGCTCTCCAAATCCTCATTGTAATTTCCCCGGACAATCTGCTCTTCATCAAAAGATTCAAGACCGACAATATCCTTCGCAATTTCCTGAAGATCAGACACCGTGGTCTCATCATCCTCAGTTACGTCACCGGGCCGATAAACTTTCACGGCACATGCCCCAACTGCATTTTCTGAAGTGACAGCTTCCAGAAATGCGGTTCCGGGTTTGAGTCCTTCAATTTCTATTTGGTTTCCGCCGGCAGCCGTTAATCCCGCGTTTATTATCGTTCCTTCTGAGCTCTTGCAGGAGCTCAGCGTATCGCCTGCATTTCCGAGAGTGACG
The DNA here is from genome assembly GCA_002316215.1 of Lachnospiraceae bacterium UBA1066. Lineage (GTDB taxonomy): Bacteria > Bacillota > Clostridia > Lachnospirales > Lachnospiraceae > Chordicoccus. Next base: position 12,696 of record DCDB01000188.1, read on the forward strand.
TTCAGAGCAAGTTTTCTCCCCATACGCAAAAGTACAGGACGACTATTATTCAAAGAACTGCCGTCCTCATTTGTCAGTGCAATATCGGAAGATGCGCTCACGGCCGCAATCGCCGCTTCCGCTGACAGTCCGAGTCCGAGATCATCCTGCACGCTGATTTGAATCATTCCTGTCTTATTGGCCGTAACCATCCCGTCTGCAGCGACGGTGACCGACGCTTCATCCGAACCGCTCCACTTGAACAGACTGCTGTCCAGAGCCTTTCCTGTATCCGCATCCACGACCGTAAGTTTAAGATTTTCTCCGCAGACAACGGTGCCTATTCCGGCATCAATTTTCACTTTTTTCGTTCCGGACAGCAAATATGCGTCCATAAAATGAACTGCCGCATTTTTCAGGCTGTCGTTTTCTGAATTCACAGAAACGGCCTCCCATGAGCTCTTATTCCCATAATAATAAACATCCTTCAGGTTTGAGCAGCCTGAAAAAGCACCGGTAAAAATTTCTTTTACGCTTTTCGACATTTCAATCGTCCTGAAGGTGCTGTCGTAAAAAGCGTATTCATCTATCTGTTCAACACCGTAAGGCACGCTAAAGCTGTCCGGCGCGGCTTTCTCCGGGCAGCAGAGCAGTTCCGTCATGGATTTGTTATACAGAACTCCATCAAAGGAATAGTAGGATGTGTTTCCGGAATCAACTTCGATTTTTTCGAGGCCGCTGTCATGAAGAAAAGTCTCCGGCGAAATATCGGAAACCGATGCCGGTATCGCAAAGCTTTTCAGCGATACGCAGGAGGCAAAGGCATAAGGCCCGATACTCTGCACGCTGTCCGGTATTGTGATATTTAAAAGCCCCGTGCACGAATCAAACGCCTGCTTTTCAATAACCGTCACGGAGTCTGGTATATTCACCCTGGTGATCGACTTTGAACTTCTGAATGCGCCGCTGCCTATCTTTTTTACAGTCGAAGGTATTGCGACACTTGTTATATTCTGGCAGTTAAAGAATGCGCCTTCGCCGATTTCCGTAACAGGATGTCCTTCTATAACAGCCGGAAGTATAACAGTTCCTGACAGATCGTGCGTATACCCGGTTATCGTGACGTTCCCGTCCGTTCCGACCGTATAGGTAAAATCATCCCATTCAGAGGGATCGGAGAAATTATAATGCATCGTAATATTATGCAGATCATTTCCATTGCTTATTTTATTCCAGTCATTTTCGCTCCCGGTATAATAAATATTAAGAACAAAATTGCCGAAAGTATTCGCCAGTGAGTCTTGGGCAATCGTTTTTACTGACGTGGGAATTATCAGCGTCTTAAGCGTATCGCAATCGGCAAAACACATATATGGTATATCTGTCACGCCATAAGGCAGTACAATTTTTTCTACCGACTTAAGTCCGGTAAAGGCACCGTCCGACAGATACCTCAGGCAGTTTGACAGCTCTATGGTTTTTATTGCATTGCATTCAAGGAAAGGCCACGGGCCGATAGAAATTACGGAAGGAAGCGAAATCGATGTCAGCTTACCGCAGTTATAAAAGGCATTATTTCCGATTGAAGTCACGCTGTCCAATCCGGTAATATAAGAAAGACCGGTACATCCGCTGAAGCAGGAATCGCCGATTTTCGTAACCGAAGACGGAAGTTTAATACCTGTTATCCCCGTGCAGTTATAAAATCCTACACCATCAATTCCTGTAATTGTATACTTGTTCAGGAATTCATCGGGGAAAACCACTTCTCCTGCCGCATCCTGATTGCATCCGGTTACTTTAACATGATCAGGATCCGTTTTATCTATTGTCAGGGTTATATTTGTGCCTGGTATTGTATACAAAATGTAATAGAAGGTATACTCCTTCGTTTCCGTAAAGCTGTCCGCCGCGCCTTCTTTAACCGTTTTGGCTTTTACCGTTGTGTCGTCATAGAGCATGACAGGCGCCGTATAGACCGGGCTTCCGGTATCAGGCTCTGAACCGTCTAATGTATAATAAATCTTGGCGCCGTCCGCACAGGTCATCGAAAGACTGATGACACAGCCCCCGTTATTCCACGTTTGATCTGCATTAAGAACAGGTGCTGCAGTCTTAATCCCATCATTCAAATGAACATTCGCCGTAATCAGGCATTCATTATTTTTCCCTGTGGAAACAGCATTCCAGTCTTGCTCAGTTCCTGAATAATAGACATCCTTTATACCGGTACAGCCATCAAAAGCGCCTTCACCTATGTCCGTAAGGGAAGCTGAAAGAGTGAGATTCGCAATGCCGGAGCAATACTCAAAAGTATACGGAGCTATCTTTCTGACAGTATCCGAAAGCTTTATATCCGTAAGCTTATCATTTGCGTCAAAAGCGCCTCCTTCTATGGACAAAGTTCCGGACGGAACCTCATACGAAGCACCGTGATTCTGCGGATACACTAAAAGTTTTGTCTTCATTTTATCGAAAAGCACGCCGTCTATAGATGAAAAGAACTCGCTTTCCGGAGAAATCCAAATGTTTTCAAGAGAAGAACATGCATTCAGTGCAGTATCATAAATAACTTTAACAGAGGCGGGAATCGTTATTGATGTCAGCGCATTGCAGAAAGAAAAAGCCACGA
>DCDB01000330.1 GCA_002316215.1 Lachnospiraceae bacterium UBA1066
GCTTTGGCACCTGCTTTTATGTAAGACAGCATGCGAGGCATACATAAAGGAAATTCTATAAGGCTGACAATGCCCGGCATACGGCTGGCTGACTGCGCCGGATATACTGCGCAGGGCAAAAGAAAGGATAAATGCGCAACATGCTTGAAGATGATATTTTACATGAACTGAACGATTTCGGGGGAAAGACAGCCTGCCTGATTCGCGACATGGATGCGGAAAATGAAATTCTTTCATTTCACGCAGATGAACGTCTCGTTTCGGCCAGTACCATTAAGGTCGGCATCCTGCTTTCTGTACTGGAACGTCTGAAATCTGAAGGAAGGAGCCCTCGCGGCTCCTTTCTTTCCGTGACGGAAGATGAAATCTGCGACGATACAGAGGTCTTTGAATACGGTCCGCGGAAAGCTTCCGTTTATGAGCTGCTCTACTGGATGATTACCAACAGTGACAATACCGCTACAAATGTCCTCATTTCCTGGATGGGGTTCGACGCGATCAATGCCTGGCTTTCAGGGCACGGCCTTACAGAATCGCGCGTCGAGCGGAAAATGCTTGATTTTGATGCGGTGAGCGCCGGTAAGAACAATTATATTTCGGCAGGCGACCTTTACAGGATGTTCTGCATGGCGCTCAGGATGGAGCAGGACGGAGACGGACTGCCGCTTGACCTGCTGAAAGAAAACCGCGACGATACCCTGCTTCGGCGCTATCTTTACGAAGGATATCCGGCTGCCCATAAAAGCGGTCAGCTCGATGATGTCCTGCATGACGCCGGCGTTATATTTGACCGGCGGGGACGGATTTTTATTGCGGTCATGCTGACCGGATTTCCGCCGGAAAAGATGCATGAGGCGGAGAAGCTGATCGGCCGTATTGCAAGAATGACGGAGGACAGCCGGATACGATGAACGCTATTTCTTCCTGCGGCATATTGCCGCTTTATGAAAGACCCGGAGATTTTGTCCGGGGCCGTGCCGATGAAGTCCTGTACGGCACCCGTGTCCTTATCCTCCGGGACGGTGCCGAAAGCACCGGGGACAATACGGAAGACACTGAGGACGTTGCCGAACCTGCCGGAATCGGCGCTGAGCGCCCTGGGAACGGTGCCGAACCTGCCGGAAACGGCGCTGAGCGCCCTGGGAACGGAGCCGAACGTACCGGAAATGGCGCTGAGCGCCCTGGGGACGGAGCCGAACGTACCGGAAATGAATCGGGGTGGGTAAAAGTTCGCACGTCCTATCGCTATGAAGGCTGGGTGAGAAAATCCGGCCTGCAGTATGACAGTGCCTGTCAAAAAGCCAGCAGTACGTTACATAAATGCCTTGTAACTTCATGCTTCTGCGATGTTCTGGCCGCACCGCGTGTGGCCGCGGAACTGTTCCTTTCTGTCCCCTGCGGCAGCGTCCTGCGGACATCTTATCCTCTTGAAAAAAAATTCCGGCAAACAGCGGACAGTCCTCAGTGGGTGAAGGTTATTCTTGCCGACGGCAGGGAAGGGTACACAGCAGCTTCACATCTTGGACCTGTTCCGGAAGCCACCGGTAATGAGGAGAAATTCCGGGAAGAAGTGGTGCGCGCGGCAAAGACTTTTCTCGGCGTGCCATATCGCTGGGGAGGACGCACGCATCTTGGAATTGACTGTTCAGGTCTTGCGTTTATGAGTTATTTCCTGAACGGCGTTTCCATTTACCGTGACGCACAAATAAAGCCCGGTTTTCCGATCCATGAAATTCCGCGGGAAAATGTTAAGGCCGGCGATCTTTATTTCTTTCCCGGTCATGTGGCGGTTGCGTTAGGCGGCGGTGACTTTATACATTCTACGGGAAGGGCAGGAGATGACGGCGTCGTTTTCGGAAGCCTTGCACCGGATCACGGATTTTATCGTGCGGATCTTGCGGCCACGCTTACCGCCTGCGGCAGCATTTTCTAAATGAAAAGCTTCATCGTAAGGCTCTTTGAGGGAGTATAGAATACAGCACTTTATATTTTTGTACCGGCCGTAGAAGATGGCCGGTATTTTTATCTTCAGATTTCTATGTTCAAAACAGCGGAAGAGGGGTAAAATCAGATGGGGACAGTTCCCATGTGACGAAAATCAGATGGGGACAGTCCCCATGTGACGGAAGGACGGAAAAAGATGAGTGCTGAAACAGAGAACAGCCAGTTCAGAAAGATGACGGAGACTCCGGTTTCGTCCCTGATTATGAAGCTGTCCGTACCGACGGTAATAAGTATGCTGGTTGCCAACATCTATAATACGGCGGACACGTATTTTGTAAGCCAGGAGGGCACGTCAGCGGCAGGAGCTGTCGGGATTGTATTTTCTTTGATGGCGATCCTGCAGGCTTTCGGCTTTATGTGCGGCCACGGAGCCGGCAGTATTATTTCGAGAAAACTTGGCGCAAGGGATCCTGAAAGCGCGCGGAAATATGCATCTACAAGTTTTTATGTATCGATTCTTTTAGGTCTTGCCGTGGAAATTCCCGGAATCATTTTTATGGATCCGTTTATGCGGTTCCTCGGGAGTACGGATACGATTCTGCCTTATGCGAAGGAATATGCGCTCTGGATCCTTCTGTCAGCGCCTTTTATGACTTCAAGCTGCGTTATGAATAATATCCTGCGCTATGAAGGCCGTGCTTTTTATGCGATGATCGGGCTTACCGCCGGCGGGCTTATCAATATGGCCGGGGATCCGATCCTGATGTTCGGTTTCGGTCTCGGTGTGACAGGAGCAGGAATGTCCACGGCCATTTCCCAGGTGATCAGCTTTCTGATTTTACTGTATATGTTCCGCTCCGGAAAGACGGTCAGTTCCTTCCGTCCCGGAAATATGACAAGAGATATCCGTGACGTCGGCATGATTTTTGCGGTCGGTTCGCCGAGCCTTATCCGGCAGGGCTTAAGCAGCATCTCGACATTGCTTCTCAACCGACAGGCTGGTATGTACGGGGATGCGGCTATTGCGGCGATGAGTATTGTCGGGCGTATCGCTTTCTTCATTTTTGCGGTGGCGCTCGGTATCGGGCAGGGCTTTCAGCCTGTCTCTGCATTTAACTACGGCGCAAAAAAATATGCGCGTGTCCGGAAGGCAGTCCTCTTTACAGCCGCGGCAGGAACGCTGCTGATCGGTGCAGGCGCGTTTCTGGGAGCTGCGTTTTCAAGAAATATCATCATGCTTTTCCGAAAAGATGAGGATGTCGTTGCTATTGGTTCCGCCGCCCTTATGTGGCAGTGCGCCGCCTGCCTTTTCCAGCCCTGTTCGGTCAGTGCGAACATGCTTTTCCAAAGTATCGGAAAGAGCGGCCGCGCAGCCTTTCTGGCCAGTCTCCGGAGCGGTGCGTATTTTATCCCTCTCATCCTGATCCTGCCCGTTTTTTTCGGAATTACCGGAATCGAAATCGCCCAGCCGATTGCCGATCTTCTTTCATTTGTCACATCGATGCCCTTTCTTATAGCGTTTTTAAAGAAGCTTCCAAGGGAAAATGAAGAAAAATGAGGGAATCCGGAGGACTTGTGAGCTCTGCATGGTCCGGTATCTTGTGAAAAGCGTCAGGGGCAGGGCTTTTGCTTGTTCTTGAAACTGGGTATTGCAGTGTGCTATCGTAGAGTAATTCTTTTTATTTTTTTGAATTTGCAAAAATAAGCTGTGAGAGGTGAGAAGATGATTTCTGTTTCAGATTTGCTTATGGCGATGTCGATTGGAATGGATGCAGTTGAAAAAGACTTTTTCGGCGCAATGCCTTATCATTCAAAAAGAGTGGCAGCTTATTCCGTTGAGATTGGAAAAATCCTGGGGCTTACGGATGCCCGTCTTTATTCGATGGCAGGTTCTGCCCTGCTGCACGATAATGCACTGACGGAATATATTGTAAGCGAGACCGATCTGGATGCGACGCCGTGGGCACTTAAAACACACTGCGTGAAAGGCCAGAAGAACGCTGAGAATTTCCCCTGGCCGTATCCGATTACAGGTTTTGTGCAGTATCATCATGAATTTGCCGACGGTACCGGTCCGTTCGGCCTTAAGGAAAATGAATATCCACTCGAAGCAGCCATCATTTGTATCGCTGACCGCGTGGATGTTCTCCACGGCATGTATAAGGGCGATGAGAAAACAATGAAGGAAATTAAGAGGGGGATTAAAGAGCATACCGGCTCGTATTACAGCACGAAAGTCGCTTCTGCAGCTCTGGAAGCCCTGACGCTTCCGCTTCTTGAGTCGATGAAGGATGAAAAAATCAGCCAGACATTAAGAGACAGGATGCCGCGCTTCAATATGGAATTGAGCGACAGGCAGCGGATCAATGTTTCCAAAGCTGCGGCGCACATCATCGACTATAAGTCTCACTTTACGGAAACACATTCCGTTCAGATTGCGGATAAGGCATGGTATATGTCCGGGGCATACGGTTATGACAGGGATATGCGCATCCGAATCTTTACGGCAGCGGCCTTCCATGATATCGGTAAGCTGTTTATTCCGACGTCGATTCTCGAGAAGCCGGGCAGGCTGACAGAGGATGAGTTCAGCATCATTAAGACGCATGCCGCAAAGACCTGGAACCTGCTGCACCAGGTCGGAGGCATGGAACAGGTTGCCCTGTGGGCGGCCAACCATCATGAGAAGCTGGACGGAAGCGGATACCCTTTCGGAAGAAGTGCGAAGGAGCTTGATTTTATTGACCGGCTGCTTGCCTGCCTGGATATTTATCAGGCTGTGCGTGAGCCGAGACCGTATCATGAAGGCCGTACGCATAAGGATACAATGGATATCATGTACAGTATGTCGGGAAAAGGCTTTATTGACGAAGGCATTGTCAGGGACCTGGACCGGGAGCTTGTGAAATTCGAAGGCGGCGTCACGCCGACGGTTCTGGACAATGTGTAATGACAGCGGGCGCTTAGAAAGCTTCCGGATGATATTCTTTTAAACGCAGCTGGAATCATCCGGCTGGTTCTTTAGACAGAGACTTACGGATCCTAAGCAGCAGGATCCCGGAGGTGATCGCGATGAGGCTCAGCCACTGGGATGTCGAAAGCGGCCCAAGGAATCCGCGGATGCTGTCACCTCTTAAGAATTCGATAAAAAAACGAAGCGCGCCATAGGAAATAAGGTAAAAAGACAGCGTACGGTACGCACCGGAACGGCCTGTTTTTCCGGAAACCTTACGGGCTGTTCTGTTCTTAAGAACGAAGCTTTTTTGCATTGCTGCATGACGCCCAAAGAAGGCGGTAAGAAACAGGAAAATCAGGAAGAGCCCAGCGCTTTCAATCAACTGCGTCGGGATTAATTTAATGCCGTTTGGAGCGCCGATGGAATTCTTGAAAATGACGCCCCAGGCGGCGTCTGTCGTTTTGCCGTAGCAGCAGCCGGCACAAAAGCAGCCGATACGCGCGACGGAGTGTGCGAGCGGTATGGCCGGTATGACGGCATCTTCGACAGAAGAAAAAGGTATGCGGTATTGCCTGCAGTAAATAAAGACGCCGGTCAATCCGCCGAGGAGCCCGCCGTAAAAGACCATCTGGCTTAAATATTTTGCGGCGAAGGCATTTAAATCTGTCGTAAGGAGGGAAAGATCCGAGACCATGGCCGGTATGTTCAGAAGGATCGGTAAAAGCTTTGCGCCGGCGAGAGCGCCGATGAAGCCGTACATATACGAAAAAGCGCAGTCGTCCGGATCCATACCGGACCTGCGGCCGCGCAGCCACGCAAAAAGCCAGCCGAGGAGAATCCCGGCTGCTCCGAGCAGGCTGTACATAGGAATATTAAGCGAACCGATCTTCAGGTAAGGGCACATTGCGGAATCCGCGAATTTACTTCGTAAATTGCTCCTTCCTCATGTTTTTGCGCGTCCAGGGTCAAAAAGTTTTTCCTGCAAGCAGGAAACTTTTTGACTTTTGACGCTTGCAGTTTTACTGTATAAAGCCACGGACTGCTCCATTGCTTCGCAATTCCCGCAGTCCTGAAAACATTCGGAATCCGCGAATTTACTTCGTAAATTGCTCCTTCCTCATGTTTTTGCGCGTCCAGGGTCAAAAAGTTTTTCCTGCAAGCAGGAAACTTTTTGACTTTTGACGCTTGCTTCATACAGTATACCACGATTGTATGTTTTTATGGGCGGTTTGTTTATGGTACAATATACATGAAAAACGGCAGGAGAGAACCGGACTTAAAAATTAACGGTTTGAGTGCTGTTTTCGCACCTATGGATATAAAAGAGCCTGTTCAGATAGGAGAGGCTTCTGAACGCGGAGGAAATGGTATGGCTAGGTTCGATTTTTCATTTTTCCAATTATTATTTAAGATATTGGGAAGACAGACAGGTGAGATCAGCAAGGTGGATTATACGCCGCAGAAACCGCATTTTGAGGGACTGCCGATTGAACAGCCTTTCGAACGCGCTACCCCGGAGTCACAGGGAATATCTTCTGAGCGTGTAAAGGAGTTCCTTTTGGCCCTCGATAATGACGAGGAAGCTAATCCGCATCATGCGATGCTTCTGCGGCATGGAAAGGTCATAGCCGAGTGCGGATATGCGCCGTATGAACGGAATATGTGGCACATTACGCATTCGATGTGCAAATCCGTTACAGGGATGGCAATCGGGCTCCTGATCGATGAAGGAAAACTGTCGCTGGATGAACGTCTCGTGGAAATCTTTCCGCGATACGCAGGAATTTTCGGCCTTTTGCGTCTGCGTGAGGTAACGATTAAAAATCTGCTGAACATGACTTCTGAAGTGGAATTTTCGGAGTCGGGCGCCATTTCGGGAAATGACTGGCGTCTCGGTTTTATGTCTTCGAATCTCAAGGCGGATCCGGGATCGAAATTTGCCTATAACAGCATGAATTCCTATATGCTTTCCGCTGTCGTAACGGAACGCACGGGGCTTTCAATGTATGATTATCTGCAGCCGAAGCTTTTTCAGCCGCTGGGGATAAATGAAGTGTTCTGGGAAAAATGTCCGCAGGGTATAACCAAAGGCGGCTGGGGCATGTTCCTGAAGCCTGAGGATGCGGCTAAGCTGGGACAGCTCTATCTTAATAAAGGCAGGTGGAACGGACAGCAGATTATCCCGGAGAGCTGGGTTGAAGCTTCGACCAAAAAGCAGGTTGATAACGGAAGGTTCGGATACGGCTACCAGCTTTGGCTGGAAGACCGTCCCGGAGGATATGCATACAACGGGATGCTCGGCCAGGATGTTATCATTTATCCGGATGACGATATGATCCTGATGATTAATGCCGGAAACAGAGAAATGACGCAGGCCGGACACCAGACGGATATTGTGCGCAGATTCTGGGGCCTGGGATATGAACCTGCAGATGTCCTGCCGGAGGATCCGGCGGCTCAGGCTGCTCTTAAGAACTGCATTAAGCTTCTTGAAGGACGCGGAAGCTTTGTTTCTCCGATTGAAAGAGGAGGCTGGCGCAAACGGCCCTGCCCGCGTCCGGGCATCAGTGAATATGACCTGATCCGGATGCTTTCCGGCAGAAGCTATGAGCTCGATCAGCAGCATATCGGTGTTTTCCCGCTTGTCATGCAGGTGTTCCACAATAACTTTACGGATGGCATCAGCAGGATTTCATTTGGAGAAGAAGATGAAAACCTTACGGTATTGCTGAAAGAAGGAGAGGAAACACACAAACTCATCGTTGGTATCGGCCGGGCGGAAAAAACCGAAATTACGGTTCACGGCGAACCATACTATGCAGCGACAACAGGAAGAATTGCTACTGATGAAAAAGGCAGGCTCACGCTTGTCCTAAATATTGCATTTCTCGAGGAAGCGTGCTCGCGTCAGATTAAGCTGTATTTTATGGACAGCAGGATTGAGGTTCGTGCCAGTGAGCGTCCCGGCGACGATATTATAAGCGACGGGCTGAGCTATATCAGTGATGCGCCTGCCCTTACGAAAATACCGGTTCTCGGAAACATTATGGAAGGCGGAGGCGCGGATCTTCTTGACGCGGCTATCCAGACGACCATTCATCCGGTCACCTTCGGACATCTTGTAAAACAGGAAGATGCAGAACAGGAAGACGCAGAAGAGAAAGACTCAGAACGGAAAGACTCAGAACGTAAAGATGCAGAACAGGGAATTACAGAACAAGGGGAAGCGGCACAAGAGGCTGCAGGACAAAAGAACGCAGAGTAAGGAACTGGAACGGGGAATCCCGAACGGGGAATCCCGAACGGGGAATCCCGA
>DCDB01000129.1 GCA_002316215.1 Lachnospiraceae bacterium UBA1066
TCATGCAGCTCTTTCTGCATTTCGCTTTTATGCATTATTCATGCAGCTGCTTATTCTTTCTTCTTTCCGTTTCCGCCATTGCCGCGTTTGCTTCTGACAGAATAAACTATCATCGAAACGACAGCGAGGAGAGCAACGATACCGATAATGATGAAAAGAACGGGATTCGATGTATCTCCTGTCTGCGGATTGGAAGTCTTTCTAGTAGAAGAACTGTTCGTGCCGGAGGTGCTGCTCTTTCCGCTTGAGCTGCTCTTACTTGAAGAAGATGAACTGCTCTTGCCTGAAGAACTGCTGGATTTTGAAGAACCGGAAGAGCTTTGGCTCTTGCCCGACGAGCTTGAAGAAGACGCTGTGCCGGTCGTCGAAGCCGAAATTCCCGAATCCGTATTTCCGACAATTTGAGTGGTCCCGGCATTAGCATATGCCGTTGAACCGACGACTTCCGTCGTCACTGCATTTTCAGCTGCTGTACCGGCTTCTTGAACTGCTGTGGTTCCCGCATCCGCTGTTCCGGATGCTTTTTCCGTACTTTCAAGATCGCTTTCCGCCACTTCAACTGTAACAGTATGTTCGGCGCTCGTCCCGATAACAGCGTTTGCCTCGATGGTTACAGTCGTATCTGTTGTGCCCGTAGAATCCGATACACTTTCGGCCGGGGAAGAAAACAGGCTTGCAAAAATCCTGTTGGCCGTAAAAATTGGCGTGCTTTCCTGATTTGAAGTTTCGGATGCCTGTTCTGCCTGCTGCGAGACTGTCGCGTCAGCAGCTGTCCCCTGCGTACTGGCCTCTTCCGCAGCTGCGGCATTCGTGTTCGACGATACCGTTGAAGAATCTTCTGCCTTCGGTGCTTCTGCAGCCGTGCTTTCCGAAGACTGTGTCGCTGCAGGAATTTTTGCAGACTCAGCTGCTGCCGGTACGGATGCCGTCTTGTCAGATTCCGTCGCTGCCGGAGCGGAGGTCGTCTTAGTGGACTCTGTCGCCGCAGGTGCGGACGTCGTCCTGGAGGACTCTGTCGCTGCAGGGGCGGACGTCTTCCCGGAGGACTCTGTCACTGCCGGGTCGGACGTCGTCCCGGAAGACTCTGTAGCTGCCGGGGCGGATGTCGACTTGGAGGACTCTGTCACTGTGGGTGCGGACACCGTCTTAGCAGACTCTTCCGCTGCAGGGGCAGATGTCGTCTTAGCCGACTCTTCCGCTTTTGGCGCCGCCTGGGCCGTCGGCGCGGTCGTCGGCTTCGCAGATTCTTCCGCTTTTGACTCAGTCGCTGCCGTCGCTTGCTCTGTCGCTTTTGGCGCCGCCGCTGCCGTCGGTACTGCCGTCGCCGTCGCAGGTTCTGTCACTGCCGCAGATGAATCCGTCGCTGCAGATGCGCTGCCTGTCGTACTTCCGCTCACCGTGCTGTTTGACTTTGCGCCTGTAGTTCCGCTTACCGTAGTTCCGCTTACCGTACTTCCGCTTACTGTACTGCCGCTTACCGTACTGCCGCTTACTGTAGTTCCGCTCACCGTACTCCCACTCACCGCAGGCGTCACCGTCACGGTTACGGTCGGTTTTTTAACCGTTTTTTTCCTGGTAGCTGCAAGTGTATTCGATGGTGCTATAACCCCTATATTAACAATCAGAAGTATTGCTACTGCCAGCATAATCCCCATTCTGCTGATGAAACCTTTCTTCATACATTACCACCTTCTGTTGTTAGTCACCTTTCCCTTAAGGTGCGAACAAATTGTAACATATCTGTAATCGAAATGAAACTGTCAAAGTGCTGTTTTTTCATAGATATTCAACTTTCGAGTAATAATTTATTTTCACCAGCCTCCGGACTGCCCGCATCTTTCTCACTCCTTGCATTTTCACTATGATTCATGTATATTTTTATCAGAAAGAAGGGAATTGCATTGGGAACCAGCGATTTTTTGCAAATCATCATATTATTTACATTAATTGCCCTTTCTGCTTTCTTTTCGTCTGCAGAGACGGCTCTTACAACGGTGAACTCTATCCGGATAAAAACACTCGCGGACAGCGGAGACAGGCGTGCGCAGACTGTGCTTAAGATAACGCGCGACCGGGCCAGGATGCTGAGCACGATCCTGATCGGCAATAACATCGTCAACATTTCCGCAACGGCACTTACCACAGTCGTCGCCATCAATCTTTTCGGTAATGCCTATGTCGGTGCAGCAACAGCCGTCCTCACCCTGCTCATTCTCATTTTCGGCGAGATCACTCCGAAGAATATGGCCGCAGTAAATGCGGAGAAAATATCGCTCGAAGACGCCGGCATTATCCGCGCCCTGATGATTATCTTCCGGCCCGTCATTTTCATCATCGACAAAATATCCCGCGGCATTTTAATCCTTCGCGGCGTGAATCCCGATGCCCGTCCGTCAATGACAGAAAATGAACTCCGCACCCTTGTTGACGTTTCCCAGCAGGAAGGCGTCATTGAAAAAGACGAAAGTGAAATGATTAACAACGTCGTGGATTTCGGGGATACGATTGCAGAAGAAATCATGATTCCCCGCATCGATGTCACCGCCGTTCCGGATGATATCTCTTACGACGGCCTGATTGATGTCTTCCGCGAACATCGTTTCACCCGGCTTCCCGTGTACCGGAATAAAGTCGACAATGTCGTCGGCATCATCAACATGAAAGACCTCCTCGTATCCGAAAGAACTTCATTTTCAATGGAAAATGTAATGAAAGAGCCGTACTTCACGTACGAGAAGAAAGGGATTTCCGATCTGCTCGACGAAATGCGCCTGAATTCTCTTTCCATTGTCGTCGTGTTAAATGAATACGGAGCCGCTTCCGGCATTATAACAATGGAAGACATCCTGGAGGAAATCGTCGGTGATATCCACGACGAATATAAAAGCCGGGACGCTGAAGAAATCACGGAAATCGCCGCCGGAAAGGAATACTCATGCTTAGGATCCGTCAGCCTCGATGACCTGAATGACCGGACCGGGCTGAATCTTAACTCCGAAGAATATGACTCCATCGGAGGATACGTCATCGAGCATTCCGAAGACGAGCTCCCGAAAGTCGGCGAATACGTTGTCACGGAAGAAGGGGCAAAACTGATTGTCGAAGCCGTCCGCAGGAACAGGATTATGCGGGTGCATGTGTATCTTCCGCCTGCACCTGAGGAAGAATGAGTAAATCTTTTTACATATAGCAGGAAACGTCCGAAAGGATTTCGATGCCATATTTTCTTCAGCGCTGCGCGCATAAATATATTCAGAAAATATCGGCATCGAAATCCCTTCTCCTGCACTGCCAGCTTGCCAACGCATTATCTTCCAGTCTTTATATCTTCCAGGGACGGAGTGATAACACATTTTAACGGAAGCCTTACACAAGCCCCTTAAGAATTTCCGCGAACTGCCCGCCGCAGCGTTCAACCTCTCCTGTCACCGCCTCAATACCGGCTTCTGACAGCATCCAGTTGTCGCGCGTAATGCCCGAAGCCGGGACCGCATGCACAAGGATCTCGCTGTCCGGGTAAAGGAGCCCGTAATACATCCTGCAGCGCCGGGCATGCACCGCGTTGACGCAGAGTATTCCTCTTTTTACGCAAATTCCGGCTGCATCCGTCACTTTTCGGGAATTAATGGCATTTTCATACGTAAAACGGGCCTCATCTTCCCGCAGAACCGCAGACCCGGGAACACCGTTCTTCATCAGGACATCCAAAAGGAATTCCCACTCCGTGCGGTACGGGCCCGTATACTTTTCCCTTTTTGCTGCAGGGCCCATAAAATGCCTGCTGCCGATCGCCCATCTTCCGGACGGAAGAATGAAGGGCGAAAGACCGCGGGCGTAAAGCCCGGCAGCCGCTTCCGCCATCTGAGGGAAACCGTTTCCCGGAACAAAGATGACATCCGACGGCTTAACTTCATCATCGATAAAAATAAAATCCGTCAGGCATTCTGCAAATTTGCGATACTTTTGCAAATCCATTGAAAATACTCTCCTAAACTGCTAAAATCTTCTCAAAAGAGAGGTGCGCCATGTACTATTTCATATTAAATCCAAGTTCACATTCTCAGGGCAAAAGCGATATCTGGAACACTGTCGCAAAGATTCTGCATCAGCGTGAAATTCAATATAAAGTATTTGCAACACGCTATCCGGGCCACGCACGCGAACTGGCGAATACAATTTCTTCACGCGATCCCGAGGCTAAAATCGTCGGAATCGGCGGTGACGGAACTGTCCACGATATTATCTGCGGACTTGAAAATCTGTCCGCCGTGACCTTCGGGCTCATTCCGTCAGGCTCCGGCAATGACTTTGCGCATGGCATGCATATCCCATCGGATACTGAAAAAGCCCTTTCCGCCATTCTCGACCAGGAAAAAATCATCAAAATGGATGTCGGCCGCATGGAAAGCGGTGACAGTGTCCTGCGCTTCGGCGTAAGCTGCGGCATCGGTTTCGACGCCTCCATCTGCCACGAAGCCCTGGCATCGCCGATTAAAGACGCTTTAAACGGCGTCGGCCTGGGGCAGCTGACTTACTCTTCCATTGCGGTAAAGCAGCTTTTCCTGTATGAGCCCGGCTCTATTTCCCTGGAAATGGACGGCGGAAGAAAACTGTCTTATCCGCGTGCTTTCTTCGCGGCTGTCATGAACCAGAAATATGAAGGCGGCGGACTCATGCTGACTCCGGATGCAAAGCCAAATGACCGCACACTCGATGTTCTTGTCTGCGGCGATATGCGGCGGAGCGAAATCATGGCGATGCTGCCCGCAACCTACGCGGGCAAGCATACTTTCCTGAAGGGCGTCCACATCTTAAAATGTGAAAAAGTTAAAATCACAGCGGATCGTCTGCGTCCTACGCATCTCGACGGCGAGTCCGGCGGCGTCCGCAGGGAAATCACCGTAAGTCTCGAGCCCGAACAGCTGCGGGTCATCACCGGCTGAAGAAGCCGGGACTTAATTAAATCCGTAGAATTTCTGTACGAGCTCATAGCCCTTGACAGACAACTTTCTTCCGCCGGCACCCGGGACATTGACCATGCGCCCCAGGAAGCTGTAGCGTATGCGGAGATATAGACGAAGATCTTTTTTCTTCAGGTATTCCCAAAGTTCTTTCTTGTCAAGCAGAGCCTCTTCGGTACCCTTCCGAAGAAGCAGGATTGTCGAAATCATCATCATAATGCTCATGTAATGAACAAGATAATCCATATGGTTCTTTTTTTTCACGAGATCCGGACGGTACTCGTCAATCATCATCTTCGTTACCCGGAGCTGCTGGTCCATACGCGTCAGCATAACCGCCTCATTGACGCTCTGATCTTCGCGGCCGATAAAATACCGGTAAAGCGGCATATTGAGGTAGTACATAGTCTTCACATAGATCATCGGCTGGAAAGCGACCAGATTGTCCACATAAAAGGTATGTTCCGGCAGCTGCAGCTTACAGTCGCGCAGAAGCTGTGTCCTGTAAATGAGGCTGTGCATCAGGACATAGCGGTGACTGTTCAGCGGTTTAATAATGTCATCCCAGTTGAAAATCCGGTCTTCCGGAAAAGAGCCCACATAACGCATACCTCTCTTTTTCTTCGCGCCGACTTTTTCATAAATGTAATTCGCAATCAGAGCATCCAGCGTTTCCGGGCCTGCAAGCGCATTCTTCAGTACCTTTAAAGCTGTCATATAAGAATCGTAATCAAGCCAGTCATCACTGTCGCAGACCTTGAAATATATTCCCTCTGCGCTTGCAATTCCCGTATTCACGGCTCCGCCGTGTCCTTTATTTTCCTGATGGATGGCGCGGACAATTGTCGGAAACCTTCTCTCATAATCCCTGGCGATCTCAAGCGTTTTGTCTTTTGACCCGTCGTCGATGACAAGAACCTCTACGTCATCGCCGCCGACAACTGCATGATCAATTGCCTTCTTCATATATGCTTCAGAATTATAGCAAGGTATTGCCACTGTCAGAATCTTCATTTTCTCTCCTTCTCGGTTTTTTCCCGATCCTGATGCGAAGCAGCCGTGCGTAAGCCCTGAAGGCTGACGGCACAGGATACTTATTTTCTATTTCTTCCGGATCCGCAAAAATCAATTCTTCTTTCTGAATCTCACGCACTTCCGTATTTCTTTGTGAAATGCGGATTTCATACCCGGTCATCTGCCATTCAATATGCGAAAAAAGATGCTTTGCCTCCGGCAGAGGCGTAATCTTAAGCGGTTCGCAGCCATGCTCCCGTACAAAGTTAAGAGCCTCTTTCTCCGTCAGGACGCCTTCTTTATTCGGAAATTCATACATACCCGAAAGCAGACCTTCCTCCGGTCTTTTCCGAAGCGCCGTAAGCTCACCGTCACGCACGAGAAGCACCGTCTTTTGTTCCTTCTTTCGGTCCGCCTTTTTAGAGCGCACCGGAAGTTCCCGCACCGTTCCCTCTGAAAATGCTATACACCCGTCTTTCAGCGGACATCCGTCACAAAGCGGCATTGCATTTGCCAGACAGACAGATGATCCAAAATCCATAAACGCCTGGTTGAGGTTTCCCCAGTTTTCTCCGTCCGGAAGGTCCAGCCCTGATAAACGCCACCGGATCTTATTTCTCGTCGCCTCTTTCATAATGTCTTCCCGCAGCCCCGTAAGGCGCGTATAGACACGCAGGACATTTCCGTCTACGGCCGGCTCGGCTCTTCCGAAAGCAATGGACGCGATAGCACCGGCCGTATAATCGCCAATTCCAGGAAGCATCCGAAGCTCGTCCGCGCGATCCGGAAAACGGCCGCCGTATTTTTCCATTATCAGAATGGCCGCTTTCTTCATATTCTTTACGCGGCTGTAATATCCGAGGCCTTCCCAGAGCTTAAGAAGTTCATTTTCCGGACATACTGCCAAATCGCAAAGGTACGGCAGGGCCGTAAGAAAACGATTATAGTAGGACTTCACCGCTTCAACCTGGGTCTGCTGAAGCATAATTTCGGATACCCAGATCCGGTATGGATTTTTCGTCCTGCGCCACGGCAGATCACGTGCATTTGTATTATACCACAGCATAAGGGGCTTTACAAAACCAGAACACATTGTTATACTCCAAAAAAAGTGAGGTAAAATATGGACTCTTTAATATTTGATATTGACGGAACTCTCTGGGATTCCGTTGCACAGGTCGCAGAAGCCTGGCAGACTGTCTGCAGGGAAGAAAATGCAGATGCGGGCCTTATTACCGTTCCCGGATTAAGAAAAGAATTCGGCAAAACGCTTCCGGAAATCGGCGTATCTCTTTTTTCGGGCCTTGAAGCCAAAGATGCCATCGCGCTGATGGAAAAGTGCTGTACTTATGAAAACGAATACCTGCTTTCGCACCGTCCGCCGGCCTATCCCGGCGTGGAAGAAGTTTTCAGGACTCTTTCAAAAAGAATTCCTCTTTTTATCGTCAGCAACTGCCAGGCCGGCTATATCGAGGTCTTTCTTGAAGACACGGGACTTGCGCCCTATGTGAAAGACCATCTGTGCCCCGGGGATACAAACGAAGCAAAAGCCGCAAATATCCGTACGATTATAAGCAGATACCAGCTGAAAAGCCCCGCTTACGTCGGCGATACAATCGGAGATTATAACGCCGTCCGTGAAGCAGGGCTGACTTTCATTTATGCAGAATATGGTTTTGGTTCCGTTCCGAATCCTGACTTCAGGATCAGCAGGCCTTCGGATCTTCTCAACCTTAAAATCTGAAGATTTAAATTACGATAACCGTCGTCCCGATTTCGGCCTCTGCGTAAATTGCCTTCGCTGCCGAATACGGGAGGTTGACGCAGCCGTGAGAACCGGAATACTTATAAATCGTACCGCCGAATTCCGATCTCCAGCTGGCATCATGCAGACCTACGCCGTTATGGAACGGCATCCAGTAATTAACGAAAGATGTGTAAGTCGGCTGTCCGTCGTCCCCCAGAGGTCCTTTCAGCGTCTTATTCGTTTCTTTGCTGAAAATGGCATAGATGCCTGTCGGCGTCGCTCGTTCTGAATCTGTCGCAAGTCCGGTGACGCAGTCAGAATCCGTATAAAGCGCACCGTCGATATAGAAGTATACATGCTGGTTCACGATATCTACTTCAATATAAGTGCCCCCGAAGTTATCTGAAACCGTCTTATTCAGGGACCAGGCCGGCTCTCTTTCAGCGCTCGTATGATTCGTGATGTTATCCTTAAGAGCCGCTGTCTCCGTCGTCTGATCAATGACATGCCCGTATTTGCTGCAGGAAAGCTCCATATCGCCGCGGTTTGTTGAATGGAAGGTTCTTGTTGTATGGACCTCATCCACTTTCTTGGCAAGAAGCTGCACATAGGCACTGCAGTTATCCGAAATCACAGTATCATTCAGGTAGTAATATCCGTTGTCCTGCAGGGAAATCCAGTCTTTAAGCGTCGTCTTGTCGAGCGTCTGCTTCGATCCGTCCGGCAGGTCATATGTCACAGTCGTCGAAAGAAAGGCATTTAATGCTGTGACCTGGTTTATCATATCCTGATTGGAGGAAAGAACCACCGGGGTCTCATAGGCCCCGTCAAGCGTTGAAATATCGACAGTCTTTTCAGATTTGGTCACCGCATCCTTAATTGCCGTCATCGCAACGTCCATAACAACCTTATTGCCCTGGGTTTCAGGTACGATCGAAAACGTTCCGTCCGACGCCTCTTTCATATAGGCATTTGTCGGAGCGGTCTCATTGGCCTCCTGTAATTCCGGAAGAGCTTCTATCGCCGTCTCGAGTTTTGTCTCATCATATTTAAATGCTTCTCCCACGGTATAGTTCCGGGTTTCCCCCAGCTTTCCGCGCAGCCAATCGTAATTGTTCTGTTTTTCAAGGATTTCAGCAACCCCGTTGTCGGAAACGTAAGAGTATCCGATATCATCTCCGGTCAGTTTCTCTGTCGCGTCATCCCGGAAGGTAATAGTCAGATCATAGTTTTCAACCGACTGCCTGATTCTGGCTTCTACCTCATCGACCGTCATATTGCTGGCGTCAATGCCGTTTATAAAAGTTCCCTCAATGAATTTCTCTTTATACTGGTTTGCAAATACTGCATAAGTTGTTCCTGCACCGGCAATAAGAAGAATCAAAACGGCAAAGAAAATCTTAAGCCCGGTATGCTTTTTTTTGCCTTTCTTCTTTCCATTGTCCGGATCCGGTATGTCTCCGACGGTGTCATCTACAATTTTTTTCATTGCTGAATCCATTGTTGCTTCACTAATAACCTGATCTCCCATAAATGCGCTCCTCGTAACGCCAATACCATTTGAAAAATATAGCACAAAAAGTCCCACATGAATATGTGCGATTATATCACATTCCGTCCTCTTTGTGACAACTGTTGTGTGAAATACATAAAAATTTCAAAGTTTCGTCACAACTCCGAGGTTGCTCAAAAATTTCCCGCGTTCATTCCTTAATGAATTTTGAAAGCGTTGCATAGAGTTTGTCCGGATTAATCGGTTTTGCAAGGTGCTCGTTCATACCTGCTGCAAAGCTCCTCTTGATATCGGTGTCAAATGCATTTGCCGTCATCGCGATGATGGGAATGTCTTTTGCCCCGTTGCGGTCGAGCGCACGGATTTCACTGGCCGCCGTAAGGCCGTCCTTAATCGGCATCCGGATATCCATGAGGATAATGTCAAAATGGTTTTCTTGCCTGGAAAAGGCATCCACCGCTTCCTGCCCGTTGCCGGCTGCATAAACTTCGAATCCGACATTTTCCAGCAGCCTTTTTGCAATCTCAAGGTTCAGGGTATGATCCTCCGCGATCAGTACTTTCCGCCCGGAGAAGTCATAATGCCGGCCTTCCGGTATTTCATTGAATTTACCGGATTCGTTTTCTCTTGCGACAGGGAAAGTAAATGATACGTGGAAAATAGTTCCCTGCCCTTCCGTGCTCTCGGCCGTCAGGGTTCCGCCCATAAGAGCAACCAATTTCTTAGTCAGGGCAAGCCCCGAACCTCTTTCATCGCGTCCGTCGTCCTCTTCCTCATCAAAAAGAGAAGAAAACATTCCTTCCAGTCTTTCAGGTGATATCCCGATTCCTGAATCCTTTACGTCAAACCGCAGTGTCGCAGCATCTTCACGCCGCAGAAGCTCAGTAACCGTCATGTTGACTTCACCGCCTGCCGGCGTAAACCGCGCAGCATTCTCCAATAACTTGATAAAGATTTTCTCAAGCCTGAATTTATCCGCCATTACGCGCTGCGTCACAAGATTCCTTGTCTCATACGTTGAATGAATGCCTTTTCCGCTCATACGCGGCTGCATGATGGAATCCAGGACATGCAGGAATTCCCGGACGTCCACAACTTCCGGTTCAAGTTTGAAACAATTATCTTCTATCCTGTTAAGATCTAAAATTTCATCGATAAGGCCGTTCATATAATCGCCGGAAGTTGTGATCCCGTTAAGGTATTCAACGACTGCCGCCGGATCATGCGATTCCGATTTTGCAATCTGCGTAAGCCCGATAATGGAGTTAAGCGGCGTCCGGATTCCACGGCTGACGCGGCGCAGGAATTCCGTTTTTGCATTCGACGCAACCTTTGCCGTTTCGAGGGCTTCCCGGAGACGGATGTTTTTCTTCTCTTCATTTTCAAGCGCCGCCGTAACGTCCTGAACCGTATTGCAGATCAGGCGCCTCGAGGCCTCAATCCTGTAAAATGAACTCTTTTTATGCAGACGCCTGCCGGTGTTATCGTACACCATGAAGTAAACATCATATTGCCGGTGCTCCATCAGCTCTTTGGTGATCTGCGGAAGAGAAAGTTTTTCTTCTACTGTCTGAGGCTCCAGATCGGCGCTTTTTTTCTTAATCATCCGATGAAGGACCTTTGCATAGTCAAACCGTACGCTGTCATCCGTATCGCTATCCGTCGTTATGCGTCCTCCGTGGACATCAACGCCTTCCCCCGTAACTGCATCGAGAAGAAACAGGCTGTCATATTCATTTTCCGCAATAGACGCCAGCATCTGCTCCATGATTTTTTCTTTATCGATATCAACAGTATAAAGTATGGCCTCGACATCGCCGTTCGAAGGATTGCGCGCCATGCTTACGGCAGTGCGTATCCATTTCTGCCGGTCCGGCTCCATAAAATACTGATGATCCAAAACGGTCTTCGTCACACCTTCATTGAAAGTCTGCATAAGCTTAGCCCTGGAAAACTTTTCGCTATAGGCTCTTTCGTCTTCCAGTGTTCCGCAGTGCTCGTAGGCATATTCGAAGAATTCATCGACAGTTTCGGGCTTTTCTTTCTCAAAACCGACAGATGTCTTTCCCAAAGGCGTCCGCATAGTATTCTTCGTAAGATTCATGCGATAGGTTCCGAGGGCATTCGGCGCCACATCCGACATCAGTGTAATCTGCGAATAGTAATGGTCCTTCAACCTTCGCTGCTCTTCATAGGCTGCGGTATTGTCATAGACATAATCAACGATGACCAGCTTCCCGTCAAGCTCCATTGTCTTCCCGGAAAAAATGTAGTCCTTTCCGAAAGCCTTAAAAAAGTGTTCACGTTCACACAGGCTCCCCTCAGAAAGCCTTTCCCTGTGACAGAAGGTACAAGGTTTCCCGCGGCCAATCAGGGCTTTGTAGCAGGGCGTCCCGATCAGGCTGTCCGCAGCCTTCGGGAAGAAACTCCTGACTTTGTCGCTGACAAAGAGAAGTTCCAATGTCGTCGCATCGGAAATGTAAACGGCCATATTGGAATCATTGAGAATTTTCTTGAAAAGTTCCGCTTCATTTGACTGCTTTTCATTAATCATCGCCTGTCACCTCTTTGAGATATCGAAGACGTCCGAATTCCGGCCTTTTATATGCTGATGGTGCAGAAATATCGGACGCGGCCCGTTTCGCAAGCAATTCCGGTTTTGTATGCTGGTGCGGACTGCCGACTGTGGATAATCCATGTCAAAAGTCACAAGTTTCCGGTTCCGGTTTCAAAGTGTATGGGTAACAAATATTTCCTGCGGTTTACTAAATATTTAACCGGAATTGCTAAGTCCGGTTTCAAAGCGTGCGGGTAACAAAGGTCTCCCGGCCCGGTCCTTCCAGCCCGTATTCCGTCAAAGATTCTGTACCTTCAATAAGTTCCAGTGCTTTTTTAAGAACTTCCGTCTCGGACAAACCCGCGGTATCCAGACGAATTTCATTTACCAGTTCCGGCCTGTTCAGGTTTGCCCTATTTCGCCGGATCTGCATCGTCTTTTCACCTTCCGGCATTTCCTCCATCCGATCCGCCATCACGCGTTCATCGCTGCATACCGTTTTCAGTATCAGAAAATGAAAACCTTTAAAAAGAAGCGGTATCTCTTCTGCGCGAGGATCATCAAAACCTGCCACAACCGCATTCTGCATCTCATTTTTATAGGCTGTACGAAGGATGGCATTCATGTTTTTCCACGAAAACGCCTCCTCGTCATGAGTCAGCGCCTTCCCTTCTTCATTTTTTTCCTCTATCATCATTCTTCCCAGAATAATCGGGCTGTCGTAATGCGCCGAAACTGCCTTTGGCAGAATATCCTCCTTATAACCATCCGATCCGTAAATGAAAATAAAATCCATAAA
>DCDB01000061.1 GCA_002316215.1 Lachnospiraceae bacterium UBA1066
CTTCTCTGCCGCTGGCTTTCCTTCATTTTGCCCTGCCGTTGGATTATCTTCCTCTTCTTCTGCCGACTGCTTTCTTTCCCGGTTCTCCGCCGCCGTTTGCTCTTTCCCTGCATGATTCATGCGTGCTGCCTTTTCGGCTTTATACTTTTTCTTGGCGCAGTACATGATGCTGTCCGCCTGCCGCACATAAAAATCCAGCTTTGTTCCCGTTCCCGGCTCCGCCAGCGTATAACCGATGCTGACCGTCACATCGTACGGATTGACGGAGGTTTTATTATAGGCTTCCAGATAGCCGCAGATGCTGTCTTTAAGCGTCTCGGCTGTTTCCGCATCATTGCATTTTCCGACAATAATAAATTCATCCCCGCCGTAGCGGACCGGGATAAATCCCTCAGGCGTCACAAGCTTCACGGCCTGCGCCAGGGTCCTGAGGGCAAGATCCCCGTGCTCATGCCCGTAAGTATCGTTAATCTCCTTCAGGCCGTTCATATCCATGAACATCACCAGCGTCAAATTCCCGGTTTTACTGTTCCGGCGAAAAAGCTCATCCGCTTTTTTAGAATACCCGAAACGGTTATAGAGCCCCGTCATGGGGTCTTCCATACAGAGCAGGTTCAGCCGCTCGTTCAGGACGCCCAGCATCTGCCTTTCATAAAAAATATGAACCGAAAGATCAATGTTATTGATCCAGTCAAAATAGCTGTCGCATTCAATCAGCGCCAGGGAATCCGCGGAAACACAGTACCCCAGGCAATGGCCCTGAAAATGTATCGGTGAAATAAGATACAAATGGCCGTTTCCCTCTATTTCAGGGACAACGCGGCGCCGGAGCATGGTCTTTCCTTCGTCAGGACGCGGCTGCCCGTTCTCAAGGGAAACGCAGATCCGGACTTTTTCATCGTATTCCTCCATCCTGTATTCCGAATCCGGGTTCTGCAATTTACCGAAACAGGTTTCATTCAGCATCAGGAAAAACGCATGGCTCTCCAGCATACCGGCATATCCGGAAATCCTTTTAAAAAGTTCCTGCATATCCGCGCTGTTGACGAGTATTTTTTCCATGCGGTTCAGTGCAAAGCGGTTTCCTTCAAGACGCAGGTCATGATCTACCATCTCACTTCTTGCCGCCCTGTTCTTTTTCGTATCCCTTCCGGAGACACAGCCGCAGCTTTCCGAAAAAACGCAGCTGCTGTCCAGACGCGTCCGCCGCGGCGGGATGTTTCCCGAAAGAGCCTGAAGAAGCAGGTCACAGCTGCGGTAGCCCGCCGAAACTCTTTCGCGCTCAATCGTTGTAAGCCTCGGTGCAAAAACGCCGGCCGCCGGATCATTGTCAAATCCCGTCACAATAAAGTCCCGTGGAACGGAATAACCGTCTTTCTTCGCTTCGGTCATAAATCCCAGTGCAATATTGTCATTTGCGCAAAGGAAAGCATCCGCTTTTTCCAGGATTCCTTCCGTCTTAGCCTTGCGGTAAGCTTTAAAACCGCTTTCATAAGACCACTGAAAATTGCCGATACAGTCATTTTCCGAAAGAATGCCCGCCGATCTGCAGGCGCTGCGAAATCCGCGGTAGCGCTCCGTATTTTCGTAATCAAATGCAGGACCGCTGATGTAATAAATCTTTTTACAGCCGTGTTCCCGGATCAGATGTTCCGTCAGGTGATAAAACGTCTGATAATTATCGATGCCGGCGAAAAGCATCCCCGGAATGTCATTTTCCAGGGAAACCGACAGCTTCCCGCTCTTCACAATCATATCCGCCAGGTTTTTCCGTTCCTGTTCGGAATCGATATTGCGCGATACCATAATAAAACCGTCGTAATCCTCCGGCTGTATCAGTGAGAAAATATTATATTCTCCTTTATTGTAGGTCTCGTCTTCATTCCGGCCGCCGTAGCAAAGAAATGCATAAACATCGTCTCCGTTTTCGCGCGCCCTCATCCAGATCCCGTTAAGATTCTCAAAAAGGACCTGGTTTCTGGTCCCGCCGACTGTAACCGCTATCTTCCTGCCTGCCATGTCGCCCCCATACAATCCCCGAAGCTTTAAAAAGTAAATCCTCAAACAAATAACCGCTATCGTTCTTCACATGAACATTATCATAACATATTTCACGATATTCCGTTGATACATTATATCGGAAAATGCATAAAAAACGGGAAGCAGACATGCATCCGCTTCCCTCCCGGTTTATTGTTTTTTTGACCTTTTATGTTTCTTTCATTTTCAAATTCAATCTTATTTAATATATACCCCGTATTTCAAAAGCAGCCTGCTTCACTCCGCCTTTTTATTCTTCTCCTGCAGATACTGGTCGATGGCATCCGCCACTGTCTTTGAATACTTCACAGCCTCAACGACTGTCTTCGCTCCTTTTACGACATCGCCGCTTGCGAAGACGCCTTCGTGCGTCGTGTGGCCGAGCTGATCCGTCCAGACCAGGCCTTTATCCGTCGTGGCAATTCCCTTGGTTGTATTGACGATTTTATCCTTCGGACCCTGGCTCACGGCAATAATCGTCGTATCCGCCGGATACAGCTCCGGCCCGGAAATCGCACTCATATTGCCATTTTCATCATATTCCGCCTTCCGGAAAACAGGCCCGTCGTCGGTAATTTCCTGAATCTGCATGCCGTGCATGATCTCAACGCCGTCCGCCATGGCGTAATCCAGTTCCCGGACGCTGGCCGCCGTCGAATTGGACCGGGCATACAGTGTAACGTATCTTGCGCCCTTGCGGACGGCCGTACGTGCGACATCGATTGCCGAATTGCCCGCACCGATGATCGCTACCCTTTCTCCCAGAGTGTAGGAATCCGGATCGACCAGATAATCAATGGCAAAATGCAC
The DNA here is from genome assembly GCA_002316215.1 of Lachnospiraceae bacterium UBA1066. Classification (GTDB taxonomy): domain Bacteria; phylum Bacillota; class Clostridia; order Lachnospirales; family Lachnospiraceae; genus Chordicoccus. The sequence continues at coordinate 2,851 of DCDB01000061.1, forward strand.
ATTGCCGAGGCTCTCGCCCTTTACGCCGAGGGTTTTCGGGCGCCAGACTCCCGTCCCGATGAAGACGGCCTGATAGCCGTCCCGGAAAAGCGAATCGACCGTCAGGGCTCCGCCGATGGTCGTATTCGGGCGGATGCGTACGCCCAGCTCCGTCAGCTTCTTCTGATAGCGGTCAAGGATCGTCTTCGGCAGCCTGAACTCGGGAATCCCGTATCTTAAGACCCCGCCGATTTTATCCCTGGTCTCAAAAATCGTAACGTCATAGCCCCTCTTGGAAAGGACAACCGAAATCGTAAGTCCGGCCGGCCCGCTGCCGATGATCGCCACCTTAATATGGTTTTTCTCGGCCATTTCAAATTTCGCACGGTCAAGATAGGCGTCGGAAATGTAATTCTCAATGCTGGAGCAGTGGACAGGCATCCCCTTTTTCCCCTGGATGCAATGTCCCTCGCACTGTTTCTCATGGTCGCAGACCAGTGAGCAGACGATGCTCAGCGGATTGTTGTCAAAAAGCATTTCTCCCGCTTCAAAACTCTTGCCCTCCAGGAACATCCCGATCATTTTCGGTATTTCCGTGTGGACCGGGCAGCCCTCGCTGCACAGCGGCTTTTTACACTGGATGCAGCGCCGCGCCTCATTCACTACATGTACTGCCATTTTATGACCCTTTCCTAATTTGGACTGTGATTCACTGCATAATACGAGCATTAAGTTTCAAAAAAGTTTTCTGAATTTCAGAAAAAATTCGTTTATTAATGTATCACGTTCTTTCAATTTAGTCTATCTGTATATAGGAGATCCGCTCTTATCTGACGGAGCATTTTTGAAAAAACACAGGAAAGAGCCGTCATCCAATATTTTCTTTGAATGACGGCTCCTTAATGATCTTTATTCAATTAGCTCCTCTCGTTATTTTAACTTCCTTTTTAACTTTCGTTAAACATTATGAAGTTTTTTGAGGAATCTCATCTATTTTTAATTTAGTCCCAGCTCGTCCTTATGACTTAGAAATTTATATCAGTTTTTCCAATGTTATGATGTACACTTCATTTACGATCCGTCTGCTTTACGGATTCGAAATTACTGGTTAACTCATATCCATTGAGGTTATCCTGTATAAAGTTTCACGTGATTTAAAACTTTCTTTACAGTTTCAAATCCATTATGCAGGATCGGCAGTTACTTCAATATGAAAGCCAGCTCTGATATACCGTTTTCCTTAAGCCACTCTTTATCGATTAGGATAATCTCTTTTATGTGGTTTATTCAATTCTTTTATGGAAAAGGCTTTCTTGTTGGGAAATGCTAGGCTCTGCCATTCTCATATTGAAGCGTTACCTGAATCGGATCTTCTAATGTTCCCATTGGACTCTACCTCCTCACAATACTGCTTCGTGGTTTTCCGCGTTCACTGATTCTCTTTATGGAATCCCTTGCTCCGAATTTCTCGTTTCCGGAGGGTCTGCATCCTACAGATGAAATCGCGGAAATCTGTTTCGGGTTCTTTGAGGATTAATCTTTGTTTCTGTAAAGATTAAATCCTGTTACTTTGAAAATAAAATCTTTTTGAAACCCTGAAGCTTTTTGAATTGGTTTCCTTTCTTTTTTGTTTTCCTTGTTTCTTTATGGCTGTATAATAACAGAATAGTTTTAAATTGTCAATATACTTTTTTAAATTTCTTTATTTTTCTTTTAATTGTATATTATTTTTGTAATATTCACACAATTATGTTCAATTCCGAATATTTGCAATGCAAGCGTCAAAAGTCAAAAGGTTTCCTGCCTGCAGGAAAAACCTTTTGACCTTGGACGCGCAAAAACATGAGGAAGCAGCAATTTACGAAGTAGGAAAAACCTTTTGACGAATTTTTTCATATTTGCGGCCGCCGCGCCGCAAAGGGGTTCCTGTAGACCTCCAGCTGGAAAAGGTACGGATATTCTTTTTTAAGATGCTCCATATGGCGCACCCAGTTCGCCAGGGTTTCCGTAAGCACCCTCTGCGCATCGGAATTGATATGCGCCCGGTCGGCTTGCGAGAGGGTATCGAGGTTCCGGAGCGACAGTTCATCCGTCAGATGGAAAACCGCCCACAGCATATCCGTGAAACCCTCATGTTCGAGGAGCGCCGGATTCGAGGAAATGACAAGCATCGCCATCCTTCCTGCGCAGAGCAGTTCCCGAAGCTTCTTCATTTCTTCCGTCTTAAGCTCAACCGCAGGGTCTGCCGTCCTTACAGCCGCTTTCGCCTTCGCAAAATCCTGGGAAGTCCATTCCGGCGCAATGGCCAGGGAATTTTTCAAGACGTCGGCATTTTTTACCGCAGGTTCCAGCATTTTCAAAAGATCCAAACCCACCTCGCTGAAAAATGTACTGGTCAGCATCTGCGTTTTTTCCAGACGGTTCGCCTTCTCGCGTCCTTCCACGACGGAACCGACAATAACCGTTACCAGCGCCACCTGAAGGGGTAGGAAAGCCCAGTCCTGCAGCATATAAAAAGTCGTGTCCCGCAGGTCATGGTATAGAACAAATTGGATAAAATACAACAGCGCAGACAGCGCGGCAAGCCCGATCGCCACTATTAATGTACGTTTTTTCATTTTATATTCTCATTTCTTACAGATAACTGACCGGAAGAGCAGCATAGTTCTTTCTCAGACTCAGCGTTCCCCGTTCCCGGCTGGTCTAAAGTCTGAATTCAGATTAGCCGGATTTTACATTCCTGTCAACACCATCATAAAAACATATCTGAATTGGAAAAAAGCCGGCAGTCATGCGCTGCCGGCTTTTTAAAATAATTCAATTTTTTCGTTATCCGTGCAATTCAAATTCATCAATCTTCTTAAGGCATTCGGCATTATTCCCGCAATATTCAACCGACATCCATGTCAGTGCAGTTGCTGCCGCTTCTTCGGGTGCTGTCGACCAGGCTCCCATACAAAGTACGTTGACATTTGTATCCAGACGCGACAGACTTGCGGTATACCGGTTAAAGCAGACTGCAGACCGGATCCGGCTGAATTTATTCGCCGTCAGATTCATCTCCTGCCCTGTAGCACTTATTAAAATCCCGCTGTCTGCCTGTCCGTTCCGTACAGCTTTGCAGACTTCCTGAACAGATTCAAAGTAGCCGCAGTCAGCACCGCCGCCGACCGCCGGACCACTTTCTTCTCTCTTTAAATCCGCCGAAACATCCGCTACACCGTATCCGTGTTCAAGCAAAGCACAGACAACCGCATTCTTTACAGCAATCCCGTTTTTGTCAGATCCGACAGCAACTTTCTTGCCGCAGCATTTTATTTTACTCCCGGAAGCATCGGCCGGCATTTCTCTGCCCGGAAAAGCATCTGCAGATTTCTTCGCTTCCACTGTATTCGAAATCTCTTCCGTTTTTCTGATATTTCCGTCATCCGCTCCGGAATAATCACACATCAGCCAGGTCTCAATCATCTTTGCACACTTCTCCGCCGATTCATTCAGCCAGGCTCCTGTACAGAGAATATTCGTGCCGTAGTCGCTGCTTCCTTTAGCTGCAGGAAGAATCTCATAAGCAAGACCTGCACGGATTCCTCTGAATTTATTAGCAGCAATGCAGACGCCTATGCCGGAGCCGCAGAAAACGATTCCGCGGTCATAAGCACCGCTTTGAACCGCTTTCGCGGCAATCTCCGCAGATCGTGTGAAATCCGGTATCTCTTCTGTATCCCCGGCGTTTGTAATATCCACATGATGTGCCTTCAGAATAGCCGTCACATCATTTACCATACTTTGGATGGCCCGGTCGCAGGCAATAATCGCTTTATGCATAAATGAATCTCCTCCTGTCAATATCCCATGGCATGGCAGGCTGACAGTGCAATACCGATTGCCATCGTCCCGAGGATCAGTTTGTTTGTACTTACTTTTTTCTGTATCAGACCGTAAAAGCCGAAGACAGCACCGATGGTGAGAAGACCGGGAATTGCGTTGTCAAGCATATCCTGGATCTTTATTTCCTTATAATCGTTCTTAAAGGTCAGTGAAAGCGTTATATTTGCGTATTTGGCAGCCATGCCTCCCATAATGAACATAGACATCAGGCCTGCTGCACTCGCCGCTTTCTGCATCTTCCCGCTCTGCAGCAGTTTCAGTACAAATTCACTGCCCAGCTTATAGCCCTGCGGAAACCCGATCAAAGTAGTCAGCCAGGGCGTAATATTCATCCCGATCAGCATCAGGAGAGCTCCGACAATGCTTCCTTCAAGGCAGTACGGAATTGTCAGGGCAATGGCAATCTGACGGAAAGTGGAACCGTGAATCGCATCGCCGAGCCCGGACAAAGGACCCATGATGCTGGTTTTCGTTGCCATGATCAGTTCATCACTGATGTCGGCACCATTGGCCTTCTGTTCCTCCATACCGATGATGATGGCGAAAACGACCGTTGAAAAACTCTGTTCGCAGAGGTAGTAGTTCCGGGTCCGCATGAGTCCGGCATGGATCTGTTCATCCTCATCTTCCCTGCCCTTATAAAGATATCTCAGAATCGGCATGATGCCGTAAGTAAAAGCATTGCAGTATGCACGGTCAAAGCACTGGCATGTTCTCTGGAAGAAACAGAATATAAACCAGCATCTCCAAAGAAGTCCCTTCGGAATCTTACGATATGGTTTTTTCTGCTCCTCATCTGTTTCCGCCGGGCTTCCGGCAGAAGAGTTTTCCATTGCAGCATTCGTATCCGGTGCATTTTCAACAGCAGCATTCAAATTCTCCGTATTTTCAACAGCAGCAGCTGTAACCGCCGTGTTTTCAGCAAGACTGCTGTTTTCAAATGTCATATTTTCATTATTCTCTTCCATGATCAGGCCAGACCTCCTTCCGTATCCGAACTTTTATCTGTCTTTGCGACAAGCCAGGCAATAAATGCCCCGAAGATTGCCATTCCGATAATCGGCAGGCTGGCAAACTTCATGACATAAAATCCGATAATAAAGAATGGTATCAATTCTTTCTTTCCGATATAGCTTACGAACATCGCGAAGCCCATCGCCGGAAGGATTGTTCCCATATTGTTGAATCCGACCTGAAGCCATTCCGGAAGATTATCCATCAGCCAGTTGACGGCTGTACTCCCGAGGAAAAGAAGAACCGTTATAATCGGAACGGAAATCGCCATACGTGTCAGGATCGGATACAAACCTGCGCCTTTTGCAATCTTCCGGTACTGGTTCTTTTCGCATGCACGATCAATATAAGGTGTCCATACGGAGGTATTGATGGTTTTCCATAAAGTATCAATCATGACGCCGAGAGCCCCGAAACCGGCCGCCAGAGCAAGTGCCGATTCGTTCGACATCCCGCTTGAAATTGCCAGCGGAATGGCAATAATACATGCAAAAAACTGATCAACCGGCAATACCCCGCCGTATCCTACAACACCCATATACATGGTCTGGATCAATGCACCGACTTCAATTCCCTTGACGGGATCGCCCATAATAAGACCGATAATAAGACCGATAATAGAACCCATACCTGCCGGCCCCATCAGGATCATAAACGGATATGTCGAATAAAAACCGTAGTAGCATGCAAGGATAAAAGCTACCAAAAGTGTTATTCCCGTACTGCTCATTTCACTGTTCTCCTTTTCTTATCAGATTTCCAGGACTCCGGCATTTCTTCCTGCCGGAAGATCTGTGTCACACTATAAAACATCAGAATCCGGTCTTGTGAAGCGCGTCCTTTAAGGTCGTTTTCTGCGTATCCGGCATTGCCTGAAAATAAACATCCACACCGGCCGCTTCCAGCATTTTCAGCTTTTCAGCTTCCTCTTTATTCATATAGCAGGTTTTGTCAACCTGTTTTTTTCCGCTGTCCGCCGGCATGTTTCCCAGAACAAGTTCCGAATATTTCAGTCCGTCCTGAAACGTCTCAAATGCGTCCGGAACGTTTCCCCAGAGAAGCATGATATTATCTTTCGCATACTTTCCGCTGTTATAGGCATCAGAGGCCTCTTTAAGGCCCAGAATATCCACCTGGTATCCGATGGCAATGGATTTATAAAGCTGTGTCATAAACAAATCTTTTTTAACTGCGTCAGAGATCAGCAAAACCCTTGTAATCCTATATTCTCTCACCAGCCTTGCATTTACCTGTCCGTGTATATAGCGGTTATCCACGCGCGTAACTTTTATATTACCCATAATTTTCCTCCTTATCCGAAGCTGTCGCCTTTTCAGACAGCCTTTGCTGTTTTCTGTTCCGGCAGAATCCTGCTTTTTTCTTCCGCTGCATCATCCTGCACAAAAACAACTCCGTATTTTTCAACTTCAATGCAGACGCCGCGTGCTATTTCAACCATAAAAGTTTTCGTTCCAGAGCTGCGGATGACACCATGGATACCGCTGTCCAGAATTACTTTCGTTCCGTTTTTAACTGCAGCCACCGGAACGTCTTTCGGTCTGGCCTGTTCTTTTGCCGCAACTTGCTGCAGATGCTTACCGTATACATTAACCAGCAGCCAAAGACAGGCACATACAGCCGCTATGAGGATGAGGATCCAATAATTGCTGATAAATTCCGCCATGCTTTACCTCCGCTTCCTAAACCTGCTCACTCATCGTTTTTGCCATCTGATACATAATCTTCAATTCCGGCATGACATTCCGCACTGCTTCCTTAGCTTCTGCCTCAATCGCCGCTGCCAGTGCATCCGCATCTTCGTATTCAGAATAATTTTCCCGTGCCTCTACGGCACTTGCAAGCATTGCGAAGTTTGCTCCGGCAATTGCACAAATTTCTCTCTGCCTGCACAGCTTCATGGCCGTGTTATAGGGGCTTCCCCCCACCACGTCGAGAAGCAGGATAACGTTGCCATCCTTTGAATCGACATACTGCCTGACTCTTTTTTCATATTCGTCAATATCGGCTCCCCTCAGAAGAGGCATAGCATCGACTTCCTGCATATCTCCAATAACCATGCTTACAGTATCGATCAGCCCCATGCAGAGAGAACCGTGCGAACATACGAGAATTGCTGGTTCCCTGCTGAACTTCATTTTCCACATCTCCTTTCTTCATGACGCGATTCTGTTTATCCATGAATTCCGCCACTCATTTTTTACTGCTTTAGCTTCGTTTTTTTGTGCTCTTTAAGTACTGTCTGTATTTCTCTTTGTCACTTCTTAGTATTAAT